>NZ_JAVTJB010000006.1:0-251583 GCF_031843805.1 Arthrobacter sp. WCS2018Hpa-7 | reverse complement strand
CAGTCAACCCGCTGAGGATGTGTGAGGTCTCTTCTCCTGCAGCCACGTCCAACCTTCCTTTAGGCGCATGCATCGGCGCCTCAGGTCTGGCAGGGTAACTGCCCGTCGTGAACGCGTCGTGTGCGACATTTCGGTTTCAACAGCCCGGTCGGATGCGCCGGGCAGGTCTTGTGAGCGCTTGGCTGCCCAGTAGAATTCTGCGGGGCGATCGCCCTGCAGCCAGAGCGCTCATGGCCACTCTAGCTTTCACTGCGCTGGGATGCGTAGCCGTGGGCCCTGAGGGGCGTTGTATGTCACACCCCGCCGGCCTGCGTGACGGAAAGCACGTGACAGTCGCAGCCCCGAAACACCCCGGGGAATGCGGAATGTGGCCCGTGGCAGGGACAATGGCTTGAAGCACACGCCCAAAGGGTGTTGGCTGTTAGTAATGGAAGTCACTTCAAAAGGAGGAAACGTGAGCGAGGCCGACGCCGCCACATCGGTAAATGTGGCGGAACGAATGGGTTTCAAAGATGGGGATCTGATTCAGGAGCGCGGCTACGACGACGACGTCGACTTCGACTTGCGTGATGACGTTGAAGATGTGACGGGCTCTGAGCTGCTGGATGAAGACGACCACGACGTAGTCGATGCCGTTGTCTTCTGGTGGCGGGATGGCGACGGTGATCTTGTAGATGCCCTCATGGATTCGCTCACCACGCTGAAGGAAGGCGGAGTTGTCTGGGTGCTGACCCCTAAGTCCGGCCGGGACAACTATGTTTCTCCGGCTGATATCCAGGATGCGGCTCCCACATCCGGGTTGCACCTCACCACCTCTGCCGGGGTTTCGAAAGACTGGAGCGCCACCCGACTGGTGCCGAAGAAGAACAAGTGACCGATGTCCGACTGGCGCCGGCTCCTGCGGTCGTTCCGCAGCCGGGCCAACCTGCGCCGGACTTTGAGCTCGTAAACCAGTTTGGCGAGCCTGTCCGCCTGTCGGATTACCGGGGCCGCAACGTAGTTGTGGTGTTCTACCCGTTCGCGTTCTCCGGGATCTGCACCGGTGAACTCTGTGAGATTCGCGACAATATTGCGGCGTTCGAGGATTCGAACGCGGTGGTACTTGCGGTCTCCGTGGACAGTAAATTCACTCTGCGCGCCTACGCGCAACAGGAAAGCTATGGCTTTGACCTGCTGGCCGATTTTTGGCCCCACGGTGCGGTAGCCAGGTCGTACGGGGTTTTCGACGACGTCAGCGGTATGGCTCTGCGGGGAACGTTCATCATCGACGCCGCGGGGATCATCCGGTTTGTCGTCGTCAATCCGCGTGGACAAGCGAGGGACTTGGCTGAATACCGCCTCGCGCTCACGGCGCTGGGTCAGCAGCCAGCATGAGTGACGGCCGGCCCGGCGTGGGCATGACTGGTTTTGCCAGCATGGCTCCTGCGCCGGCGGCGCAGCTTGATCCTGAGGAGCTTTTTTCCGTCAGGCAGGCTGTAGAGGCCATAGGTGAAAAGCGTCTGGCTGTGCTGACGGGCGCCGGGCTCAGCACCGATTCCGGTATTCCGGATTATCGAGGGCCAGGTTCTGCACCACGGAATCCGATGACCTTTCAGGAGTTCATCGGCAGCGAGGGCAACCGCAGGCGCTATTGGGCCCGGAACCATCTTGGGTGGTCCCACTTGAGGCATGCCGACCCCAACGCCGGACACGCCGCGGTCGCGCTGATGGAGCGCCGGGGCCTCCTGTCAGGCCTCATCACCCAGAACGTAGACAGGCTCCACGAGGACGCCGGCAGCGTCAACGTGGTGGATTTGCATGGGCGCTTTGACCAGGTGGTCTGCCTGGAGAACGGCCACACTTTCAGCAGGCGGCTCATTGCAGCGATCCTTGAGGAGATCAATCCGGGATTCCTTGAAGCCGCTTTGGAGTCCGGGCTGGTGGAAATGGCTCCGGATGCTGATGCAACGGTTGAGGATCCGGAGCTCATCACTTCATTCGTCATGGCTGTTTGTCCCAGGTGCGGAGGGACACTTAAGCCCGACTTCGTCTATTTCGGCGAGAACGTTCCTAAAGATCGCGTCGAGCGAGCCTACGCCATGGTTGATCAAGCGGAGGCACTGCTTGTAGCAGGCTCGTCGCTGACGGTGCAGAGCGGGCTGCGCTTCGTGCGCCACGCTGCCAAGGCTGAAAAGCCGGTAGTCATTATCAATCGGGGAACTACCCGGGGTGACACCTTTGCCACCCTGAAACTCGAGCTCGGAGTGAGCGGGGCCTTGGACTATTTGGCCCGGAACCTGCCGGATCTTCCGGGTGCGAAACCGCCGATTGGTGTTTCTCCCAATTGATCATGTAGAGTCATTGTTCGTTGGTTGAAGCGCTGAGGCACTGAAACTGCACCATGGGTCTTTAGCTCAGCTGGTAGAGCGCCACGTTTACACCGTGGATGTCATCGGTTCGATCCCGGTAGGACCCACCAAGTGAAACCCCGTCACTCCAAGCCTGTTGGCTGGCAGTGGCGGGGTTTTTTCGTGCAATGCCGCATGTTCTCCACAACCCTTTAATGTCAGGGTCCGCTCCTAGGGTTTCTTCCCATGGAGCACGTATATATCCGCAGCAGCACGCAGGGCACACCAGCGGTGGTCGTGAGGGGCAACCGGGAATGGCGGATGGTCGTAGAGCCTGTGCGTTGGTTTGAGCGCGTCCCATGGTGGGAGCAGTCACGGCGAATGCCGAGGGGGCAGGGCCGTGTGGATGTGGAGGTCTGGCAGGTCCAGGTTCGCTTGGGAAGCAATGCACGGTCCGGCATTGCTACATGGGAGCTAGTACGGGACGGGGCCGGAGGGGGATGGTGCCTCAGGGGCGAAGAAGTGGCCGCGGCTTAGGTTTTGCCGGGAAATGGATGAGCTCTCCACCGCGACTATTGGGGGATGCCGCGGTGGAGAGCTCGAAGATGAATATACAGCGAACTTTTGGGTTTGGAAAGCGGAGCCTGCCAAGCGGCCGGTACGTGTCGCAGGTCCAGTAGGCCCACGCCTCCGGGTGGCAGCAACGTGCCACTATGATGGGTAGTGTTCAGCTGAATGAACGCGATGGCAGTTCTGACGAAGGAGAATCATGGCCGATTCCCGCACCACCCGTTCCGAGGGGCTGGGCGCTTCGTCGCCTGCGCCTGCCGTGACCCGCGCAGCTGCGGTTCTTGAGGCACTGGCAGGATCTCCGTCGGGGCGGCTGACGCTCAGTGATCTTTCCCGCGAACTTGGCATCCCCAAATCGTCCACGTCCAATCTCTTGCTGGCGCTCGAGGAAGCGCGCCTTATTACCAGGCAGGGCGCGGACTTTGCCTTGGGGCGGAAGTTGGTGGAACTCGGTGCCGCCTACCTCAGCCGCCTCGACGAGGTGCAGGAGTTTTATAAGTATTGCGAGCAGGCGCCTACCCTCTCAGGCGAGACGGTGCGCATCGCCATGCTCGACGGCGACCACGTCATCTATCTGGCCCGCTATGAGGGTCATCCCGCGGTGAGGCTGACGTCCAATATCGGTGACAAGATGCCGGTCTCCCTTTGCAGTGTTGGCAAAGCCCTGCTGGCGCAGCTGCATGATCACGACATTGAGGCAATGTTCCCTGATGGCACGGAACTTCCGGTCATGACTGCCAACTCACTGCGCACGGCTGAGGAACTCAAGTCCCAGGTAGCTGCCATTCGGCAGCAGGGGTTCGCCTTTGAAGATGAGGAGTCAACGGTGGGTGTTGTCTGCCTCGCCGTGCCCGTACCTACCCATGGAGCCCACGGCCCCAGTTTGGGACTGTCGGTGACAGCACTGAAGGCCACCTACTCCGAGGAACAGGGCGCCTTGATGGTCAAGGAGCTCAAGGAGTTGGCGCGATCCCTCGGGAATCCCATGGGTTAGTCCCGTATTCCTCCGGAATGTTCTAAATAAATCTGATTACAACCTTGGCAGTGGGTTCAACAAGCTGTACGCTGTTCATCATAGTGATCTTGGCGGTGATGCCATCACTATCTCGCCGGGCCAACGGGGGCCTGGGGTGATTTTGAGGGAGTGCTTGTGATAACTCGTACTAATGCACGGCTCGCAGCTGATGCTGACGATGCTGTTGTTGAGCCGGAACAGCTGCGCAGGGCTACCTTGGCCAGCTCCGTCGGCTCAGCCTTGGAGTACTACGATTTCTACATCTATGGGTTGGCTTCCGCGCTGATCTTTGGCCCATTGTTCTTTTCGCCCCTTGGCCCTGAAGGCGCTCTGATCGCCTCCTTTGCCACGTATGGCGTTGGATTTGCGGCGCGCCCCTTTGGTGGGCTGATCTTCGGCTACATCGGCGACAGGTTTGGCCGCAAGATGGTCCTGATCCTGACCATTGCTTTGATGGGGACAGCAAGCTTCGCCATTGGGTTGCTTCCGACCTTCGAACAGGCCGGAATGCTCGGTGCGGTCCTGCTGGTGACCCTGCGGATCATCCAGGGCCTCGGCGCCGGCGCAGAGCAGGCCGGCGCTACCACGCTGATCTCCGAAGTAGCTCCGCGCCGTCGTCGTGGTTTCTTCGCATCATTGCCTTTCGTGGGCATCCAACTGGGTACCCTCCTCGGCGCGGGAACCTTTGCCTTGATAGCCATGGCTGACAAGGCCGTCCTGCAGGGCTGGCTGTGGCGTGTTCCGTTCCTGGCCAGCTTCATCCTGATCGCGGTGGCCATCTTCATTCGCCTCAAACTCAAGGAAACGCCTGCGTTCCAGGAGTTGGAGAAGCACAAGAATGTGGTCAAGAACCCGATCAGTGCGCTGTGGAAGCACTCCAAGAAGAATGTGCTCCTTGGCATCGGACTCCGGATGGGCGAAAACGGCAACTCGTCCATCTACTCGGCCCTGCTGGTGTCATTTATGAGCATGCCGGCAGGCGTGTTTGCCGGCAACAATTCGATAGGCCCCGTGGGCTTGCTGATCGCCGCAGGTTTCGCCGCGGTCTTGGTGGTGACGTTCGGCGCGCTGTCCGATAGGTTCGGCCGCGTTCCGGTGTACCGCTACGGCGCCTTGTTCCAAGCCATCATTGCGGTTCCTGCCTTCTACCTGGTCACCTTGGGCAACGTCACTCTGGTGTGGGTCGTCATGTCCGTGGGCATCGCCATCGGCGTCCAGTCGATGCTTGGCCCCCAGTGCCCGCTGCTGCCGGAACTGTTCGGCTCCCAGTACCGCTTTACCGGTGTGGCCATGAGCCGGGAAATCTCAGCCGTCCTGGCCGGCGGACTCGCGCCCCTGCTGGGTGCGCTCATGCTGGCGGCCACCAACCACTCGTGGTTGGTGCTGGCCATCTACTCCCTGGTCTTGGCGCTCATCTCCTTCGTAACCACCTTCTTCACCCCGGAGACGGCGGGCCGCGACCTCGTCAGCACCGAGGACGCCAAGTAGCATCCCGGCACCACAAGACCAGCGTGGCACCCTCCGAACGGAGGGTGCCACGCTGTTTTTGTGTAGGGAACCGGCGTTTGCCGCGCTATTCCTGTTCTGACCGGGTCGGCCTGAACACCCTGCCCGAAAGGGGAGAGGTGGCGAACCATCCCGTACCTTCACTGGGTGGGCAGGCTGCAAGGGCGCGGGTGATTCTGTCCTTTTCTGCGTTTGCCGCAGCAATAAGGGCACCGAACGCCGCAACTGCCTGCTGGTTAGGGGCTTTGGTGCCGCAAAACCGGTGCGGCCGGGCGTTTTCTTCGAAGGGCTTGAACTCGACTTCATAACCGTCGCCGAGTTCGTCCGCGACTCGCTGGGCCAGGCGATGACCTTCAGAGGTGTACCTGGCAGCCCTTTCCGCTGACTTCCAGGTGAAATCGCGTGTCAGGGACTCGTAGTAGAACTGTTCCCAGTCCCGGAGCTCATGCACCAGGCCTTGGGGCAACCCCGTGAGCGAGTAGTCGATGGGACCGTCAAGCCAGATCGCCGTATCCGCGTAGTCGGGGAACAGTCGTACGATAATGCGTTGCGGGCCTTCCGAAGCATTCATGTGGCGATGCTACTTCAAGGCAATGTCAAAGCAAGGGGCGCGGCCAGGGACAGTCCCTGGCCGCGCCCCTGCGAAGGCCAAGCGTTGAGAAGACGGCCTAGTAGAAGTGGACGGGGTCCACCAGGTGGGGCAGTTCGCCGCCGGCCAGGAAGGTGCGAAGGTTGCTGCAGAACCGTTCGGCGATGAGGCGGTTTTCCGCAGAGCTGAGGGCGGACGTGTGCGGGGACACCAGTACCCGGGGGTGGCTCCACAGGGGGCTGTCCTGGGGGAGCGGCTCCACAGCGAAGACATCCAGGCAAGCGTAGGAGACCTGACCGTTGTCGAGTGCTTCGAGCAGGGCTTCCTCGTCCACCACAGTGCCGCGGCCCACGTTGACGAAGACAGTGCCGGGTTTCATGGCGGCGAAAATGTCCCTGTTGAACAGCTTCTCCGTGTAAGGGGTACCGGGGAGGGTGTTCACGACGGCGTCCGCGTCGGCGAGCAACGCGGGTAGCCCGTCATTGCCGGTGACCTCCTCTATTCCGTCGATGGCTTCGACGTTGCGCTTGGTTCCGCTGACCTTCATGCCCAGGGCGCGTGCGATGCGTGCCGTCTCCATGCCGATCTCGCCGAGCCCGGCAATGACCACCTTGGAGCCGTTGGCCAACTTGGTGGGCGTGCGGAGTTCGGGCCAGAACTTGGCGGCTTGGTCTTGTGCCATCTCTGCGCTGCGCTTGAATCCGTTGAGGATGCCGAACGCGGAGAACTCTGCCAGGGGTAGCGCGTGGACGCCCGCGGAGGTGGTGACGCGGAATTTCTGCAGGGTCTCGGTGTCCAGGCCTGAGGCCTTGACCGCTCCGCCGGCGCCGGCGGCCATCGCGTGGATCCACTGCAGGTGGGGGTTGCCGGCAGCGATGCGTGCCAGCCCGGCGGGGCTTTCGTTGGGGAAGCCGTAGAGAACCTGCGCCCTGTTCAGCAGGGTCCAATAGCGCTCCTCCTGCTGGGGCGTCCGCTTGAAGTCGGGATCGCCTGCGTGATCGGCGGGGAACCGCTCCGGGGGCAGCAGCTCGGGTTCGTAGAGAACTGTTACGGAGGGATCTACAGCGCGGATCAGCTCTACGTGCTCAGCTTCGAGCGGTACAGCGATGGCGATGGTAAGTTCATCAGTCGTCATAGTGTTCATCATACTGAATGGAGGCTAGGATATTGAACAGTATTCCCCAAGATGACCACAAAGAAGTGAGGTGTTACCTTCCATGATCAAACAGCGAGTGGGCTTCGTGGGCCTGGGACTCATGGGCGCACCCATGGCCGCCAATATCGCCAACGCAGGGTGGACCGTCACCGCGTGGAACCGATCCGATGCCGCTTTTGAAGGCCTGCCCGGCGTCCGTCGCACAGCAAGCGTCGCGGGACTCCGTGACGAGGATGCCATCATCTTCATGCTCCCGGACCTGCCGTTCATCGAAGAAGCCGCCGCGGACCTGCTTGTCTCATGGCGGAACGACCCGCCGAAGCCCGGCACCGCCGTCGTCATCATGAGCAGTGTCTCGCCCACAGCCGTACAACAGTTCGGTAAGACGGTTCACGAGGCAAGCAGCGGCAACGCAGTGGTGATGGACGCGCCGGTCAGCGGCGGCACGGCCGGTGCGCAAAGCGGGACACTGGCCATCATGGTCGGAGCCACCGAATCCGAGTTCGAAACGCTGCAGCCACTGCTGGGCGCCATGGGAACCACCGTACGTCGGCTGGGACCATTGGGATCAGGGTCCCTCGCCAAGGCGTGCAACCAACTGATTGTCGGAACCACGACGGCGGCGCTCGCCGAAGCCGCCGAACTCGCCGAGCGCTCCGGTATGGAAGTGGGTGCCCTCTTCGACGTCCTGTCCGGCGGGCTGGCAGGAAGCCGCGTACTGGACAACGTGGGTCCGCGCCTTGCCGCCAAGGACTACGCACCCACCGGTCCGGCCAAGTTCATGCACAAGGACCTTGGCTTCGTGCTGACCAGCGCGGAAGCCGTTGGTTCCGCCGTTCCCATGGCTTCAGCCGCGATCGAACTGTACGCAGAGCTCAAACGCCAAGGCCTCGGCGACCAGGACCTCGCCGTGGTCCGTCAAACCATCGCAAACCTGAGCCGGGCGCACGCAGCCGCGGCGAACACCAACTGAACCGGCGCAACCAGAGAAGGAATGAAGAACAAACTATGAGTGGACTTTTTGATCTGACCGGGCGGGTTGCTTTGGTTACTGGTTCGAGCAGGGGGATAGGTAACGCCTTGGCCAGGGGCCTGGCCGATGCCGGGGCTACGGTGGTGCTTAATGGCATCAATCCGGAGCGGCTTGAGGCGGCACATCAGGCCATGGCGGCTGACTATCCGGCGGCCCGGGTGCACAGTCGGGCTTTCGACGTTACAGATGCCACGTCCGCTGCTGAGGGAGTTGCCTGGGTGGAGGAGAACGTTGGCCCGCTGGAGATCCTGGTGAACAATGCCGGGATCCAGCACCGCGTCCCGATGCTGGATCTGGACGTCAAGGACTGGGACCGGGTGATCACCACGGACCTGACCAGTGCGTTCCTGGTGGGCAGGGAAGCTGCACGGCACATGATCCCCAGGGGACAGGGGAAGATCATCAATATCTGCTCAGTCCAGACGGACCTTGCCCGTCCTACCATCGCACCGTACGTGGCGGCCAAGGGCGGCCTCAGGAACCTGACCCGCGCCATGACTGCTGAGTGGGCCGCGTCCGGTTTGCAGATCAACGGCATCGCGCCAGGGTATATCCATACGGAAATGACGCAGAACCTGGTGGATGATTCCGATTTCAACTCCTGGATCCTGGGCCGCACTCCGGCCCACCGGTGGGGGACAGTAGCCGATCTTGCCGGGCCCGTGGTGTGGCTCGCCTCCCAGGCGTCCAACTTCGTCAACGGCCAGACGATCTTCGTCGACGGTGGAATGACGGTGGTGGTCTGATGGGCATCACTCTTCCGGCTTCCGGCCCCGCTGTAGTGGCCCATGGAAAGGGCGACCTCCGGATCGAAGATATCCCGCTGACCGCACCGGATGCCGGGGAAGCGATCGTGGAGATTGCCTACGGTGGGATCTGCGGTTCAGATCTTCATTACTGGTTGCATGGTGCGGCAGGGGAGTCGATCCTCAAAGAGCCCATGGTCCTTGGGCACGAGATCGTGGGTGTGGTCCTCCAGCAGGCCGTAGATGGTTCCGGCCCTGGGGTGGGAACGCCGGTGGCCGTCCACCCCGCGACGCCCGCAGCCGGGGATGTCAGGTATCCCGAAGACCGGCCGAACCTCTCCCCGGGCTGCACGTACTTGGGCAGTGCTGCCCGGTATCCGCATACGGACGGTGCGTTCAGCCGTTACGCCAACCTGCCCTCCAGGATGCTTCGTCCGCTGCCGGAGGGCCTGGACCTTCGCACCGCTGCGCTTGTGGAACCGGCCAGTGTTGCCTGGCACGCCGTGGCCCGCGCGGGAGACGTCAAGGGCAAGACGGCCTTGGTGATCGGCAGCGGCCCGATCGGCGCCCTCGCCGTGGCCGTCCTCAAGCGAGCCGGCGCGGGAAGGATCGTAGCCGTCGACATGCATGACAAACCGTTGGAAATCGCCCGCGCTGTTGGCGCGGACGAGGTCCTCAAGGGCGATGAAGCGGAGGCCATAGCGGCAGTGGATGCCGACGTCGTTATTGAATCCTCGGGAAGCCACTACGGACTGGCCTCGGCCATCAAGGGAGCCACACGCGGCGGCAAGGTAGTGATGGTTGGCCTGCTGCCGTCAGGACCGCAACCGGTGTTCATCTCCCTGGCCATCACCCGCGAGTTGGAACTGCTCGGCTCGTTCCGCTTCAATGACGAAATCGACGACGTTATTACCGCTTTGGCCGACGGATCGCTGTTCGTGGACCCCGTGGTGACGCACGAATTCGACCTCGCCCACGGACTGGAAGCCTTCGAGGTAGCCAAGAACTCTGCCGAGTCCGGGAAGGTCCTGCTGAACTTCGGATAGGCGGCGGCTAGTTTTTGGACACAGGGACGAACACGCGGGGCTGGTCGCCCCAGCTGGGTGCCAGCTCCGCGATGGTCTGCCGCATGATCTTTGCTGCCGCTTCCCGCGCGAGGGAACCGTCTCCGGCGTCGATCGCGTGGGCGACATCCATGTGCCACTGCAACGCCTGCTTCTGTGGGTGTTCAGGCATGAGTCCGTGCACCGTCCGCCCGGTGAGAGTTTCGGTGACCTGGCCAATGAGGTTGGCGAACATCTCGTTGCCCGAGCCGGACAGCACCAAAGCGTGGAAACGGATGTCGAGGTCCAGGAACCTGGCCATATCGCCGGCGTCGCCCGCTTCCTTCATGGCCAAAGAAATGCCTACCAACTCCTGGCGGAGGCTTTCCGGTGCATTGCCTGCGGCAAGTTCCGCGGCAACGGGCTCGACGGCGGAACGCAGCTCTGCGAGCGATCGCAACTGGGCGCCACGCCCTTCGCCGGCCAGCCGCCAACGAATCACCAAGGGATCGAAAGGATTCCACCGGTGCGCAGGAAGGACCCGAATGCCCACCCGCTTGATGGTCTCCACGAGGCCCAGCGACTGCAGGACGCGCACGGCTTCCCGGACGACCGAGCGGGACACCTTGAGTTCGTCTTCCAAGTGCTCCGCCAACATCACATGTCCGGTTGGCAGGGCGCCACCGACAATCCGGGTTCCCAAATGCTCAACGGCGCGGTGGTGGAGGCTGGTTGACATAGAGGTAAGCATAGTGGCGCACGCGGCGCCCGCGTGCAGGACCCGGTGTCACAAGCGCGGTTGGATCCGGGCGCCCATCATAGACTGTTTATGACGCGGGGAGCTTCCACAACGTGGGCACCGCTTTCCCGCCCATGGTTTTAATACGTATGGTTTATTACAGCCCCTGGTTTTGAAATCGCTTCCTGCGTGCCCCCAGGGGGGTGCGGCAGGACTGTTTGTACACGAACGAATTGGAGTTTTGATGTCAGCACACATCGGTGTCACCGGCCTTGCGGTGATGGGCGCCAACCTGGCCCGCAACCTCGCCCGCAACGGCTTCACCGTGGCTCTCCACAACCGCTCCGTGGAAAAGACTGACGCCCTGCTCGAAAAGCACGGCACGGACGGCGACTTCATCCGCACCGAAACGCTGCAGGAACTCGTCGATTCCCTCGAAAAGCCCCGCCGCGTCCTCATCATGGTCAAGGCAGGCGCTCCCGTTGACAACGTGATCGAGCAGCTCGAACCGCTGCTCGAAGCCGGTGACATCATCATCGATGCCGGCAACTCGCACTACGAGGACACCCGCCGCCGCGAAGCCGCGCTGGCAAAGAAGGACCTCCACTTCGTCGGCGTCGGCGTATCCGGTGGCGAAGAAGGCGCCCTGAACGGCCCCTCGATCATGCCCGGCGGCTCCCGTGAGTCCTACGACGCCCTCGGCCCGCTGCTGGAAAAGATCTCCGCCAAGGTCGACGGCGAGCCCTGCTGCGCCTGGATCGGCACCGACGGCGCCGGCCACTTCGTCAAGATGGTCCACAACGGCATTGAATACGCCGACATGCAGGTCATCGGTGAAGCATTCGACCTCCTCCGCTCCGGTGCCGGTATCGAGCCCGCCGAGCAGTCCAAGATCTTCGCTGAATGGAACAAGGGCGATCTTTCCTCGTTCCTGATCGAAATTTCCGCTGAGGTCTTGGGACACGTTGACGCCAAGACGGGCAAGCCGTTCGTGGACGTCGTCGTCGATGCCGCGGGCCAGAAGGGCACGGGCCGCTGGACGGTCATCTCCGCCCTGGAACTCGGCTCCCCGGTCTCCGGCATCGCCGAGTCCGTCTTCGCCCGCGCACTGTCTTCCCAGACCGAGCAGCGCAAGCTTGGCCAGGAACTGCTCGCCGGCGAAGAAGCCTCGGTGGAAATCCCCGAGACCTTCGTCGAGGACGTCCGCCAGGCACTGTATGCCTCCAAGCTGGTCTCCTACGCCCAGGGCCTGGACATGCTGACCTCCTCAGCCAAGGAATACGGCTGGGACCTCAAGCTGGATGAGATCGCTTCGCTCTGGCGCGCAGGCTGCATCATCCGCGCAGAACTGCTCAAGGACATCACCAAGGCTTACGCAGCCGAAGAGAAGCCCGCCAACCTGCTGTTCGCGCCGGCCTTCACCAAGGCCATCGCCGAGGCCCTCCCGGCGTGGCGCCGGGTGGTAGCCACCGCAGTCCAGTTGGGCATCCCGGTACCGGTGTTCTCCTCCTCGCTGGCCTACTACGACGGCCTGCGCCGCAAGCGCGTTGCCGCTGCCCTGATCCAGGGCCAGCGCGACCTCTTCGGAGCACACACTTACGGCCGCGTGGACACCGAGGGTACGTTCCACACATTGTGGGGCGAAGACAAGTCCGAGATCTCGGCAGTCGACACCCACTAGCATCAACGTCCCGTCAGAGGCCGGTCCATCCCCGTTACGCTGGGGGAGGGCCGGCCTTTGCCGTACTTAAACAGCCTTTGACGTACGTGAACAGAAGGAGAACCGCCATGGCATCCCGGATTGCGATGGTCACCGGGGCCTCCACGGGAATTGGCTTTGACACCGCCATCGCCCTCAGGGCGGCCGGGTTCACGGTCTACGCCGGCGCGCGCCGCGTGGAGAAGATGGAGCCGCTTAAGGTCCATGGCATCACAGTCATGTCCCTGGATGTCACCTCGGAGGAATCCATGGCATCGGCGGTGGCTCTGGTGGAAGCAGCCCACGGGCACGTCGATGTCCTGGTCAACAATGCAGGCTATGGGTCCTACGGATCCCTCGAGGAAGTACCTATGGCCGAGGGCAGGCGTCAATTCGAGGTCAATGTCATGGGCCTGGCAAGGATGACCCAACTCGTTATCCCGGGAATGCGTGCCGCCGGCTCGGGCAGGATCATCAATGTCACGTCCATAGGTGGAAAGATCTACGAGCCACTGGGCGCCTGGTACCACGGAACCAAGTTCGCCGTCGAGGGCATGAGCGACTCCCTGCGCCTGGAACTGAAGCCCCACGGCATCGACGTGGTGATCATCGAACCGTCAGGGACCAACAGTGAATGGGGCACCATTGCGGGGGAGAGCCTGCTGGCTGCGTCCGGCGACGGACCTTATCAGGAGCAGGCTCATGTTGTGGCTGCCGCATTGGCGTCTACGTCAGGTGAGGGCCATGTGCTGTCGACTCCGGCCCGGGTTGTTGCCAACGCCATCGTTCGAGCCGCGACGGCAAAACGCCCCAGGACCCGATACCCGGTGGGTAGGGGAGCCTGGAGCGTCCTGTTGATGCGAAGGATTCTTCCGGACCGAGCGTTCGATGCTGTCTTCTGGAATTTCTACAGAAGACTTGCGGGCTAGATCCGGTATTCGATGTAATATTCTGCGGGATCCACGGCGGGCTTGGTTTCGGACCTCGCGTCGCGGTGCCGCCATGTGGCAGGGATGCCCGTAATGATGGATTCCGGAGGTGCGTCCTTGACCACCACGGCGTTGGCACCGATGGCGCTGCCGGCACCGATGGTGATGGGACCCAGGACTTTTGCGCCTGCACCGATAGTGACGCGGTCGCCGATGGTGGGGTGCCGCTTGACCTTGGCCAGTGAACGGCCGCCGAGTGTTACGCCGTGATAGATCATCACGTCCTCGCCGATTTCGGCGGTTTCCCCGATCACCACACCCATCCCGTGGTCGATGAAGAACCGGCGGCCTATGGTGGCACCGGGATGGATCTCGATGCCCGTCAGGAACCTGGCCAGCTGGGAAATCAGGCGCGCCGGAAAACGGAGCGCCGGATTCTGCCACAGCCGGTGCGTCACGCGGTGGGCCCAGATGGCGTGCAGACCGGAATATGCGAAAAAGTTCTCGAAAGAACCTCGAGCCGCCGGATCGTGTGACCGGGCGGCGTCGAGGTCTTCCTTAAGCCTTGCGAAGAAGCTCACAAAGACCTTTCTACAGGAAATGAAGGTTTGCAGGCGTTGTCTCAGCCGCGGATGTCGTCGAACAGCACAGTGGAGATGTAACGCTCTCCAAAGTCGCAGACAACGGCAACAATCAACTTGCCGGCGTTCTCAGGACGCTTGGCCAGCTCGAGGGCACCCCACACGATGGCACCGGAGGAGATGCCGCCGAGGATGCCTTCACGGGCGCCGAGTTCACGGGCAACGCGGACGGAATCTTCCAGCGTGGCGTCCAGGACTTCGTCGTAAACGTTGGTGTCCAGGATTTCCGGAACAAAGTTGGCACCGATTCCCTGGATTTTGTGGGGGCCCGGAGCGCCGCCGTTCAGGATCGCGGAGTCCTTGGGTTCGATCGCTACGATCTGCACGCCCGGCTTGCGTTCCTTGAGGACCTGTCCGACGCCGGTAATGGTGCCACCGGTGCCCACGCCTGCAACAAAGATATCCACTTCACCGTCGGTGTCTTCCCAGACTTCCTCGGCAGTGGTGGTGCGGTGGATCGCCGGGTTGGCCTCATTGGCGAACTGCTGCGCCCAAATGGAGTTCTCCGTGTTGGCGACGATTTCCTGGGCTTTCTCGACCGCGCCGCGCATGCCTTCGGATCCGGGCGTGAGGACGATTTCTGCACCGTAGGCGCGCAGCATGACGCGGCGCTCGGTGGACATGGTCTCCGGCATGGTCAGGATGACCTTGTAGCCGCGTGCAGCACCCACCAATGCCAGGGCGATCCCGGTGTTGCCGGAGGTACCTTCGACGATGGTTCCGCCGGGCTTCAAAGCGCCGGACTTCTCGGCAGCGTCAATGATGGCCACACCGATGCGGTCCTTGACGCTGTTGGCCGGGTTGTAGAACTCGAGCTTGACGGCAACCGTGGCGTCAAGGCCTTCGGTTAGCCGGTTCAAGCGGACCAGCGGAGTGCGGCCGACCAGCTGCGTGACGTCGTCGTAGATCCTTGCCATGAAAATTACGCCTATCTCTGAAGAGGGAATGCTGAGGTCAGCCTAACCAGCCGGATCGAAACACCGCTAAGCAGTAAGCCATGCAGAGTAATATTTCCGGGCCTTGGCCAGCTTCGGGTTAATAATCACCTGGCAGTATCCCTGGTAGGGGAATTTAGCGTAGTAATTCTGGTGGACTTCCTCGGCCTCGTGGAACTCGGGCAGGCGGCTGACCTCGGTCACAATGGGATCCGACCAAAGTCCCTGGGCGCGCTCGATGGCTTCCTCGAACAGCACTTTCTCTTCCGTGGTGGTGTAGAACATCGAAGACCTGTATTGGGTACCAACGTCGTAGCCTTGCCTGTTCAGCGTGGTGGGGTCATGCAGGGCGAAGAACATGTCCAGAATGACTTCCTCCGGGACTACGGTTTCGTCGAAGGTTACGGCCACTACTTCGGCATGGCCCGTAGTACCTGAGCAGACCTGGTAGTAGTCGGGATTGCGGACGTGGCCGCCCGTGTAGCCCGAAACAACCGAGCTGACACCGCGGGTTTTCTGGTAAACGGCGTCCAGGCACCAAAAGCAGCCACCGCCAAGTACGAAAGTTTTCATGTTCTCTTCAATGGATCGGAGGGCTTGATGATTCCCGCTTCACCTTACGGGAGAATTACGGCACCCGGCAGGTCTGCGGGTGGCGGAACTGCCTCATCCGTCGTGGAAGGGAAGAAGTAGGGAAGAATAAGAGCATGGAAGCAGTAAACACCGGCATTTCTGATGCGGATTCGGTCGATGATGACCAAACAGTTGAAGAGGACCAAACAGTTGACGCCGGCGGAGATCCCACGCTTGGCCAGGTGTTGCTTGCTGTCGAAGAACTCTGGCCCGAGTCACTGGCCGAGGACTGGGACGAAGTTGGCTTGGTGGTGGGCCGCCCCAACGTCCCCGTGACCAAGGTCCTCTTTGCCGTAGACCCCACGTTGGCTGTCATCGATGAAGCCATCGAGTGGGGCGCCGGGCTGCTGATCACCCACCACCCTTTGCTCCTCAAAGGGGTGAACTCCGTGGCCGCCACCTCCGCCAAGGGCCTGGCGGTCCACCGGTTGATCGAGGCCGGAACCGGACTCCTGACCGTCCACACCAACGGTGACTCCGCTGTCGGGGGAGTCTCCGACGTCCTGGCTGACGCCTTTGGACTGGAAAACGTGGAGCCGCTGACTCCCGCTGCCAACGGCTTGCCGGAAGAGGGCATCGGCCGTGTGGGTGACCTCCCGGAACTCATCACGCTCGGTGATTTCGCGGCGAGGGTCTTCGAAATGCTTCCGGCGGTGGCCGGCGGTGTCCGGGTTGCCGGCGACAAGGACGGACTGGTGCGGAGGGTTGCTGTCTGCGGTGGCGCCGGCGACAGCTTGTTTGATGCGGTTCGGGCCAGCCACGCGGACGTCTACGTGACCGCTGACATGCGCCACCACCCTGCCTCCGAAGCCCGTGAGGGTGCAAGCAATGGCCGACCATACCTGATCGACGTTTCACACTTTGCCAGCGAATGGCTGTGGCTGCCAGCCGCCGCCGAAGCGCTGGGCAACGTGCTCGCGGACCAGGGCTACGACGTCGAAATCCGTGTCAGCAGCACCAACAGCGATCCGTGGGACTTCATACTCACTCCCGGCGGGGACTAGAGTCTAGAAGGATACGGACAGCCTCAACAGAATGGGGCCAG
Source organism: Arthrobacter sp. WCS2018Hpa-7 (assembly GCF_031843805.1). Taxonomy (NCBI): domain Bacteria; kingdom Bacillati; phylum Actinomycetota; class Actinomycetes; order Micrococcales; family Micrococcaceae; genus Arthrobacter; species Arthrobacter sp. WCS2018Hpa-7. Next base: position 234,977 of record NZ_JAVTJB010000006.1, on the reverse strand, counting down.
TCCGGCCGGAACTGATCCCCAGGCCCGGCAGCGACAAGCGGAGGTAAGCGTGGCGAAAGCAGCACCGGCAGAACAATTGAAATTGCTTGAACTGCAGGGGCTGGATGCCAAGCTGAAGTCGCTGGCCGGCCGTCGGAGAGTCCTGGAGACGGATCCCCGGATCACGGACCTCACGGATGCGCTGAACGTGGCCAACGGCGAACTGGGGGCGGCCAAGGTTGCCGTCCATGACGCCGAGGCCGAACTTCGCCGGGCGGAAGCCGACGTGGAGCAAGTAGCCACCCGCATTGAACGCGACGAGACCCGGCTCAACAGCGGCACCGGGCTGTCCAAGGATCTGGTGGCGCTCCAAAGCGACATTGCCTCACTGAACAAGCGTCGCTCGGACCTTGAAGACGTGGAGCTCGAAATCCTGGAGCGCTTGGATACCTTGCGCGAGCGTCAGGCCGCCCAGCAGTCGATCGTTGATGACATCCAGGGATCATTCGGCAGCATCCGCGCTGAACTGGATGAAGCCATTGCCGAGATTGCCGCGGAAGAAACAGTGGTTCGGGGACAGCGGGCCGCATTCGCCGACACCCTGGACGCCGGATTGCAGGCCATTTATGAAAAGACCATCGCCAAGCGTGGCGTAGGCGCTGCCCGTTTGTTCCACGGCAAATCCGAAGGCTCGGGCATGATGCTCAGCCCGGGCGACCTCGCCGAGGTCAAGGCTGCGGCAGAGGACGATATTGTCTTCTGCCCGGACTCCGGGGTCATCCTGGTCCGTTCGGCCGACTGGAACTGACCGCGTCCTACCCTCTCCGGTCCGAACTCAGCTGGACAGGATGATGTTGAGCGCGTGGGGCTTCCGGGCTGAGCCCTCAACAAGTTCCGCCGTCCAGACTTCGCTGGCAGCCTTCAGGAGCTGACCCGGGGTTGAAGGCGCCTTGCCACGCCGGGTCAGCAAGTGTCGCGCCAGTTCGCCGCGTGTGTGCTTGGCGAAGTGGCTCACCACTGTGCGCTTGCCGTTTGCTTCGTTAAAAACGTTGACGTTGACGGTCTGCGCAGCCGGGGGAGCCCAAGCGGCGGCGTAGGTGCTGGAGCGGCAATCCACCAGGAGCTCGCCGTCGGCACGTGAGGCGAGTGCGGCGGTCAGTTGCGGCTTCCAGTAGGAGGCGAGGCGTCCGACGTCGGGCAGTGCCGTTCCCATGGACAGGCGGTAGGCGGGCACGTGGTCGCCAAAGCCGATGGCGCCCCAGAGGGCGGATACCACCAGGATGGAATCAGTGGCCTTGCGGCGCTGGGTTGGCGTCATGCTGTCATAGCCCAGGGCGTCGTAGAGCACCCCCGAATACACCTGGTGCGCAGGAGCAGCCGGCTCGGTATGGAGCCGGGTATTACGTTCGACGTCGTCCCGCAACGAGGCGCCGACGCCCAGCAGGGAAAGTGCGTCCTCGTGTGCGCTCACTGTGCCCAAAGCCTCGAACACTTTTGCCCTGTAAGGATTCAGCTCCGGAAAGCTCAGCGACTCCCACTCGATGACGGGACCTTTGGGGGCGGGGGTCTTGCCTTCGGAAGGCGGCAGCAGAATCAGCACCAGTCGATATTACCGCCGGACTTTGGCACGTCCGGACGCCGGTAGACTGGACAACGGATGGGTCGACCAGGCGGTCGCGCGTCACGAAAGTGGCTCGAGGAACGTCCGGGCTCCGTAGGGCAGGGTGGTGGGTAACGCCCACTCGGGGTAACCCGCAGGCCAGTGCCACAGAGAACAGACCGCCTGCGCTGCGTGATGATTTCATCGCGCAGCAGCAGGTAAGGGTGAAACGGTGGTGTAAGAGACCACCAGCTCCCTGGGTGACCGGGGAGGCTAGGTAAACCCCACCCGGAGCAAGGCCAGACAGGACACGCTTGAGGGCTGCTCGCCCGAGTGTCCGGGTAGGCTGCTGGAGGGCGTCGGCAACGGCGTTCGTAGATGGATGGCCGCCACTCCCTTTCCGGTAACGGAAGGGGATGACAGAACCCGGCGTATCGGTCGACCCATCCATTTATGACTGCCGCAAACAGCCGTGTGAGTGATTTCACGCCGCTGGGCGGCCTACGCCCCCTCCTTCCACCCTAGAATGGTTACTGAACGTAGATGTTCTGCCGCCGGGACTGCGTTCGCAGCCGGCGGATTTTTCTTTGCTCTCGTTCAAGGCGCTGTGGGTGGACCGAAGCCCGCCGGCGCATGTGCCGCAGGACTACTCCGGGCGGCCGCTGCCATCTGCATACGAGGACGTATGTGGTTGACCCAAGGAAGGTAGTTCTGTGAGCCAGACGTCAGATTCTTGTCTTGATAAGTGGATGGGCCGGGAGGCTCTCGCCGAGGCCATGATTCCGGTGATCGGCCGGCTGTACCGGGAAAACAACGTGGTCACCAGCATCCATGGCCGGAGCCTGATCAACAAGTCCACCATGAACATCCTCAAGGCACACCGCTTTGCCCGCCGGATGAGCAACCACGAGCTCCTGCTCGAAGAGACCGCGCCCCTGCTGAACGCCCTGTCGGAGCTGGAACTCGGCGCAGCAGCCATTGACATTGCACGTTTGACCGAGAAGTACCGGGCAGAAGGCAATGGCGCCTCCCTGGATGAGTACCTGCGTGCAGAGCTTGCTGAGATCGTGGGCAAGCGCGGCGCTGACGACCGCACCAGCACCGACGTCGTACTTTACGGCTTTGGCCGCATCGGCCGCCTCTTGGCCCGCATCCTCATTGAAAAGGCTGGTGGCGGCCACGGCCTGCGACTCCGCGCGATCGTAGTGCGCAAGGGTGCCGAGAACGATCTTGTGAAGCGCGCCAGCCTGCTGCGCCGCGACTCCGTTCACGGTTCCTTCGAAGGCACCATCCGCGTGGATGAGGAAGCCAACACCATCACCGCCAATGGCGTGCAGGTCCAGGTCATTTACTCGGACAACCCCGCCACGGTGGACTACACCGCTTACGGCATCAAGGACGCCCTGGTAGTAGACAACACGGGCCGCTGGCGCGATGCCGAAGGTCTCTCCCAGCACCTGCAGAGCAAGGGTGCTGCCCGCGTCCTGCTCACCGCACCCGGCAAGGGCGACCTCAAGAACATCGTCCACGGCATCAACCACCGGGACATCGCGGACGATGACAAGATCGTCACTGCCGCTTCCTGCACTACCAACGCCATCACCCCCGTGCTCAAGGCCATCAACGACAAGTTCGGCATCATCCATGGCCACGTGGAAACAGTGCACTCGTTCACCAACGACCAAAACCTGATCGACAACTTCCACAAGGGCGATCGCCGCGGACGTTCCGCTGCGCTGAACATGGTCATCACAGAAACCGGTGCCGCCAAGGCCGTGGCCAAGGCTCTCCCGGAACTTCAGGGCAAGCTGACAGGCAATGCCATCCGCGTTCCCACGCCCGATGTTTCCATGGCGATTCTTAACCTGAATCTGGAGAAGGGCACCACGCGGGACGAAGTGAATGACTTCCTCCGCGAAATGTCATTGCACTCGGATCTTCGGAAGCAGATCGATTACATCGATTCTCCCGATGTTGTCTCCACAGACTTCGTCGGCTCGCGCCGTGCAGGCATTGTCGACGGCCTGGCAACGATCTCCAACGACAAGAACCTCGTACTTTATGTTTGGTACGACAACGAGTTCGGCTACTCCTGCCAGGTTGTCCGCGTCATGGAGGAAATGGCCGGCGTCAACCCGCCGTCCTTCCCTGCCCGCGACGTCGTGGCTCCCATTGCCGTTCTTGAAGCGGCCGGCGCCTAGGACCTCTGAAGTATCCGCAGGTTTCCCGGCTGCGTCACTGGTATCAGCCGGGAAACCTGACCAAAATGGGTTCATGGAAAACGAATCAACCCTGGAACATGAAACCACGCTTGAACACGCGCTGGACGTAGCCCGCGCCAATCACAAGCAAGCCCAAAAACTCCTGGATCAGGCTGTCGCGGCCAACGCCTCCGGCGACGTCACGGACCAACGGGTGGAGCAACTGCGCGGACTCCTCGCGCTGGCAACCGAGGACCTCCAACGCGTGCTGCGCGAGCAGTAAAACAAGAGGTATCCGTCCTCACGGTGTGACTTCTCCTACACACTGTGGATACCGGCTCTTTCTGTCGGGGCCTTGTCCTACGCTCGTAGGACATGCTTGCCCCCACTGGACGGAGTCCCTTGAGTATCACCTGGTCTGCCTACAAACGCGCCCGACGCAGATCCCGACAAGCATGGACGATTCTCGCCTTGGCTGCCGCAACCATCGTGGCCGGGCTGTCCTGGTTTTTCACCACGGGCCAATTCACTGTGGCAGATCCATGGGTAGCGGGACCCAGCGAAGCGCCCGTTTACAACCCCCTCTGGATGAAGCCCGTTCGCGGCGCCGCACCGGTGGCTGCGGGGAAAGCCAACGACGCCCTGGAACGTCTGCCGGTCAAGGGCAGGGCCGCGAAGACAGACTATGACCGGGCCGCCTTCGGGCAGGCCTGGGCCGATGCCGACCGGAACGGGTGCGACACCCGGAACGATATCCTCCGGCGGGACCTCTCGGCCGTTGAGTTTACCGAAGGGTCCTCCTGCAAGGTCGCCGGCGGCACTTTTCACGAACCCTACACCGGCGCCCAAGTGACGTTCCGGCGGGGACAGGACACGAGCTCAGCCGTTCAAATCGATCACGTAGTAGCCTTGGCGGACGCCTGGCAAAAAGGGGCACAGCAGCTGACCGTCCAGCAGCGCCAGACGTTTGCCAATGATCCTTTGAACCTGATTGCCGCTGACGGACCGGCGAACGTCAAAAAAGGGGCGGGTGACGCTGCCACGTGGCTTCCGGCCAACAAGAACTTCCGCTGCCACTACGTCGCCCGACAAATATCCGTTAAGGCCGCTTACAAGCTCTGGGTGACCCAAGCTGAAAAGGACGCCATGAAGGGCGTCCTCGCCTCCTGCCCGGAGCAGCAGACCATCTACAACTCGAGGTGACCGTGCCCCAGTTGCCAGGTGCCGCCGTCGTCGATTCTCTCCAAGACCACACGCTGAAGTGACGTATCCCGGGGAAGCCGGTCCATGTCCTGGAGGCCACGCTGACGGAAAGTGAAATACACGGCATCGGTGGGGGCATCAGAGCAACGGTCCAGCGTAAAGCGCCGGGCAAAGGAGGCAATGTTGCTCTCAGGCAGGCGGTCCGCAAGATAGGGGTCCAGCATCCACGAATCACACGTGGCAACCGCTGCCGGTTTGTCCGGAAAGTACCGGGCGAAGAACAGGCGGGCCTCGGCCAAGCTGGCATCCACCAAGGCGGGGGAGAGCCCGCCATATTCGGGAATGTGGACGCCGAGCACCCAACGCTGGTCCGCCGTTGAGGTACCGGCTTGAGCGGTTTCCTCCGGGCTGCGGACCAGGTGGAACTGCAGACGGCCCAGCCTGAACAGGTTCCCGGCCATGTGCAGGGTCAGCCAGCCCCACGTATCGAGGCCGAACCGGCCATGGACCCGCCGGTTGATCCTGAGCTGCAGTCCCACGTCAGACAATGACGCCGCAGAGACATCCGGGCTGATGCCGAGCCGCAGGTGATAAGCGTGAACGGTGGGGGAGAAGCGGAGCAGTGCTTCGATCCAAACCGTTTCGACGGCGTGGTCTTCCTGGATGCTGTCCAGAGGAAAAGATCCCAGCCGCTCTTGCATCGTGGCCATGGCGCCCAGCACCCCCTCACCGGGCGGAGTTGCGAGAAGGGCGGCACATTCCTCCGCGTCGTCGCCGGTGATGTCCAGGAGTTCGAATAGCCCAGTGTGCGTGGTTAAGGCCATGGCTCAGTGTCCGAAAGGATCGGGATCGATGCCGGGCATCCACGTCAGGCCGGGCACGCCCCAGCCGTGCTTCTTCGCTTGCTTGAGGGCCTTCTTTGCGTACCTGTCCACCAGCCGGTTGACGTACAGCTTGCCGTCCAAATGGTCGAACTCGTGCTGCAGAATCCGGGCAAACCAGCCGGTCGCTTCAAAGTCCACGGGGTTGCCGTCTCCGTCGAAGCCCTCCACACGCGTCCATTCAGCACGCTGCAAAGGGTAGTACTCTCCGGGGAAGGACAAGCAACCCTCAACATCCTCGTCAGGATCCGGAAGAGCTCCCGAGACTTTGGAGAGCGTGAGCACCGGGTTGACCACCACGCCCTGCTCCGGAACGTCGTCATCGTTGGCGTACTTATAGACGAACAGGCGCTTGCCCACACCGATCTGCGGGGCAGCGAGGCCCACACCGTTGGCGGCGTCGTTGGTCTCGAACATATCCGCGATCAGTGCGCGGAGCTCGTCGTCGAAGACCTCCACTTCGCTGGCCCGGCGATGCAAAACAGGTTCGCCCCAAATGGTGACTGGCAGGACGGTCATGTCAGTTCTTCCTTTTGTTGATCGCTGAAGTCCGGAGCGGCGCAGGTCCGCTTCAGGGGTTAAAAGCAAAGGCCGCACCGGGTAACCGGTGCGGCTTTTGTGGAAACCGGCTCTGCAGCCAATCTCGGTGGGGTGAGCTACGGGGGTTGAACCCGCGACCTCCTGGACCACAACCAGGCGCTCTGCCAACTGAGCTAAGCCCACCATGTGCCTTTTGGGGCTGAACCGTTTGACCGGCTTTCCTTCAAGGCAACGACAAATAGCTTACCTGCTGTTTTGGGGTGCAAAGTCCACTTTTGCCGGTTTTGGCGAAAAAACCTTGAAAAATGGTCCAGATCACACTGATTCGGTGGATCCCAAGGTTTCCGCAGTGGCCATGACGTCCTTGGAGATGCGCTGTGCCGTGGCAGTGTCCGGTCCCGGGGCGGGCACGAAGACGGCCTGGCGGTAGTAGCGAAGCTCGTCGATGGAATCCTTGATGTCTCCGAGGGCGCGGTGCCCGCCGTGCTTGGCAGGTGACTGGAAGTAGGCGCGCGGGAACCAGCGGCGCGACAGCTCTTTGATGGTGCTGACATCGATCACGCGATAGTGGAGATGCTCCACGATGTTTGGCATGTCCCTGGCCAGGAACATGCGGTCGGTTCCCACGGAGTTGCCGCCCAAGGGCGCCTTGCGGGGGTCCGGAACCCACTTCTCGATGTATTCAAGAACCTGGGCTTCGGCCTCTGCCATGGTCTTTCCGTGGTGGAGTTCATCCAGGAGCTTGGAACGGGTATGCATGTCCCTGACGAAATCATTCATTTGTTCCAGGGCAGCATCATCGGGCCTGATGACGACGTCGACGCCGTCGCCGAGGATATTGAGCTCGGAATCCGTCACCAGCGCCGCGACCTCAATCAAGGCGTCGTTCTTCAGGTCCAGGCCGGTCATTTCGCAGTCGATCCAGACGATGCGTTCATTAGTAATAGGCACGCGCCCAGCCTATCCTTCAGCCGCTTCGAAGTGCTCTGATGGTACGATTTTTGAGCGCGGCAGTGTCTCTTTCTTCCTGCCGTGGAAAGCCCCGAAGACGCAGAATTTCTCCCGGATGTTCCGGGCGAACGATTGGATGACGACCACATGACGGTGCCAGTACCCGCCGCCCAGAAGGCAGGGACAGCAGCGCCGACGGCAGATGCTGCGGCCAGCGAGGTTGATAATGCCCGTTCGCCGCTGATCGCCGGTTTCATCGGCTCCATGTTCATGGTTTTCGGGTCCCTGGGCGTGGGCTGGCTTGCTCCGGTCTCCGAACTCCGGAGATTGCCGCTTTTCATCTGGATGCGCACCGAAGGTGTCGGTGTCGCCCTGTCGATTGTCCTGCTGGCCGTCGGCGGAATGCTGCTGGTCCGGGCATGGCTCCGATTGGGTCAACGTGTCCGGGTCTGGGGACTGGAAGCACGGAAGGCGACGCTTCAGGCGGTGGCTGCGTGGGGATTGCCCATGATGTTCACTGTTCCCCTCTTCAGCAGGGACGTTTACGCGTACATCGGTCAGGGACGCCTGATGGTCGAAGGCATCAATCCCTACGAAAATGGGATTTCCGCCCTGCCCAATTACTTCCAATTGGGCGCGGACAAGATGTGGACCGAAGCGCCGGTGCCGTACGGGCAATTGTTCCTGTGGATTGAGCAGTTCGTCGTCTGGGTGACCAACGTCCAACCCGAAGCAAGCATCATGCTCTTCCGGCTGGTGGCACTCGTGGGCATCGTCCTCTGCATCGTCTATGTGCCCAAGCTGGCTGAACTTCATGGGGTAAATCCGCACCGGGCGCTGTGGCTGACGGCCGCAAACCCGCTCTTCCTGACCAACTTCATTGCCAGCGTCCACAACGACGCCCTCATGATCGGCCTGGCCCTCGCGGGGCTCTATTACTGCGCTACACGCCGAGTGATCCTTGGCCTGGTGCTGATCACCCTTTCCATCTCCGTCAAGCCCATTACGGTGGTGTTCCTCCCCTTCATTGGGCTCTTGTGGGCAGGCAAGGGAGCTTCCTGGCCGCGGAAGTTCGTCTTCTGGTTCCTGACCGCCGGGCTGAGCTTCGGATTGCTGTACGCCATGAGCATGGTCAATGGCTTTGGATTCGGTTGGATCAATGGTCTGTCAGCTCCTGGCAGTGTCTGGATCTGGTACGCGCCCATCGGCCTGATTGGCTTGGTGGTGGCGTCCATTTTCAATGTCTTTGGACTGGACGGCTGGGGCATGGCCAAGTGGGTTTACGACGCCGGCAAGGTATTGATGGTGGGCGCCATCGCCTGGCAGGTCTTCCGTGGCGACTACGACCGCCTGATGCGCCGGCTCACCCTGGCATTTGCGGCTATTGTCATTTTGGCGCCGATGATCCAGTCCTGGTACGTGGTCTGGCTGATCCCGCTCTTTGCCGTGACCGGGATCCGCAATGACTGGCAGGTCAAGGCCGTCTATTTCGTGGTGTCGTTCTTTATGGTCTACGCGATCTCGGACCAACTGGATGTCTTCCCGTACCTTCAGAGCGAAGACCTGGGCCTGGCTCTGACCCTGGCCCGTAACGCAGCGGCCATCATCGCCTTGCTCTTCGCTGTGTACCTGATCTTCGTGGACCCGAAAACCAAGAGCCTGTTCCGCAAACACGACGAACCCGGACTCCGTCCGATCATCTAGGCCGCATCAGCTGGATGATAAAAGCCGTGTCCCCTCACGCAGGGACAAGGGACTCAGCGTTGATGCGTTATCTACGACGAAAGCACGGACCCATTCAGGATCTGACTTGCTGTATTCGCGCAGTGCCCAGCCAATGGCCTTGCGGATGAAAAACTCCTTGTCGTGCAGGTTGGGATCGATGACTGCCGCCAGCAAGCGGTGATCGGTCATGGACTTCGCCCCCAGTTGGGCGTTAATGGCAGCCCGGCGGATCCACATGTCGTCGTCCTTTGCCCAGCGAAGCAGCAGAGGGGTCATGGTTGACTTATGCGCAAGCAGCAGCGCGCAGATCCTGTGCGACACTCCATCCACAAGGTCCCACCATGCTCCTGTCCGAATAATTTCCTCGTACACGGGCAGCATGTCCAGGTCTTCCTTCACCATCCGCAGGCCCGTCAGGTCAATGGCTGCGTACCGCTCTTCGCGTGCCGTGGCATCGCGCCACAGCTGGACAACCGCGTGCCGCAGCTCGTCAGGGGATGCGACAGGAAATTCTCTTGCTGCCGCTGTGACGATGCTCCGCACCTCAGGAACCCTGACGCCGAGTGAGGGCATCTCCGACTTCATGTACTTCTGGGCACCGACCGCCCGTTCAGCGTCCCCCGACGAGCGCAGCGAAGATCGGATTGATTCCACTAGTTCCTTGGTCATGCGTCCACTGTAGGACCGATCCAGGGCCGCGGGTCTCCTGCCATTGATGAGATCCCTCCCAGGCATGGCCGGGGGGTCGTAGAGTGGGCAGAGCGGCAGCAGCTGGCCGCACAACCGGCCCCTGAGGGCACGCCCAGCAACGGAGGACCTTTGATGTCAATGCTGAAAACGCCCCAGCAGATAGCGTTGATGCGTGAGGCCGGCCGTGTGGTCGCCAACGCCCTGGCGGCCGTGAAGGACCACGCTGCTGTCGGCGTTTCCCTCAAGGAACTTGACGACGTCGCGGCGGCAGTGATGGCCGACGCCGGCGCAAGGCCTGCCTTCCTCGACTACCACCCCCGCTGGGCGGCAGTGCCGTTTCCCGGCGTGATTTGCGCCAGTGTCAACGACGCCGTGGTGCATGGTATCCCTAACGGCTATGCACTTGAAGACGGCGATCTCCTCAGCGTTGACTGCGGCGCCTTCCTGGAGGGTTGGTGCGGAGACGCTGCCATCAGCTTCATTGTGGGGGATGTCGATCCCCTCGACCAGGAACTCATCGACGCAACGGACGCCGCACTGGCGCGGGGGATAGAAGCAGCCCGGGTGGGCAACAAAATGGGTGATCTTGCCTACGCCATTGGTGGTGAAGCCAAACGGGCAGGTTACGGTCTGTTGGCCGATCACGGCGGACATGGCATCGGCCGGACCATGCACGCGGAACCTCCCGTTCCCAACATCGGGCGTCCGGGGCGCGGCATGAAGCTCGAGGAAGGCCTGGTTATCGCCATCGAGCCCATGTTGATCCAGGGAGGGAAAGACGACTACTACCACGATGAGGACGAGTGGACCCTGCGTTCGGCGAACGGACGAAGGGCAGCGCACAGCGAGCACACGGTCGCCATCACGGCGGATGGGCCGATGATCCTGACGCTGCCTTGATGGGAACACTGCATTGATTCCGTCGACGCCTTGGTTCAAAACCGCCTTTGAGTCAGAGCCGCCTTTGATTCAGACCCGTCCATGACTTTCAACCTGCGTGATCAAGCCCGGCCTCGTGATCAGGCCCGGCCTCCGGACGCCGCGTGGCCCCTGGTAAGCCGTACAACGGGCCGGCCCGGCACGGATTCGGAGACCGGGCTGAAACCGGCAGCCCGGAAAAGTGACAGAGTGCCGTGGTAAAGGTCCGATGACGTCGCCTTGGTCCTGAGCCGCGTGTCGACGGGGTAGGCCTCCAGGACCTCCGCGCCGTTGGTGAAGGCGTGGTTGACGGCTGCGGCCAGGAGCGCGGACGAAACCCCGGTGCGGCGATGACTTGGTGCCACGACGAAGCAGCTGATGGCCCACAGCGCGGTGTCATCCGTGGCGGCCGGTGTGTCTGCCCTCAGGACTGGGGACCGTTTCAGCCGCCCGTAGGCTGCCCGGGGCTCAACAGCACACCAACCAACTGGATCACCGTTCCTGAAGGCCATGACGCCCGGCGCCGGTTCGGCGCTGAAAGCTGACTTCAGCATTTCCTTTCGGTCATCCGCAGACGTGGTGTCCCATTCCTTGCCGGCAAGGGCGAACCACCGGCACCAGCACCGGGATGGTTCGCCCTTGGTCCCGAACAGCTCCTCAACAGCTGCCCAGGACGCAGGAGCAGTCTCTAGCCTGATTGCATCCTCGTGCTGTGCCATGGACCCAGAATAGGCCTCTCCGTCACGGCGGGAATTGCGGGGTTTGGGCGCCAGGGTCAACATTCATGCGCCGGCACCCACCAGCTCACCTGTTGAGGTGTTCACCATCAAGGGCCCGATTCCGTCGGGATCATCCATCCCGGCTGCTACTGACTCGTCCTCCGGAGGAGTTTGTTCAGCGTCCTCGGCCTCCCACCCGCCGCTGCTCCCGGGGCCACCGGGGGCCGAGTTGGACAGAGCCTCGTCCGACGGAGCAGTGTTTGCAACGGCTGAGCCTGCAGCGGTGGAGTCCGCTGGAGCAGTGGTGCCGTTCATGCGGGTGAAGTTGGCGGAGCCCCACATGAGGTCGTGCCCCACGGATTCGGCATCGATTTCCGCTACATGGTAGACGCGGCCTTCATGTTCCCATTGCCTCAACCGGAGCCTTCCCACGACCAGCACACGCTGCCCCTTTTTGACGCTGCACCCAACGTGTCCGGCAAGGTATCGGAACGATTGCACCGTGTACCAATTGGTGTTGCCGTCAACCCAAGTGTTGCTCGCCCGGTCGTAGCGGCGCTCTGTGGTTCCCAGACGGAACGATGCTGTAGCCGTTCCCCGTGTGGTCGTTGAACTCTTAACCTCCGAGGCCACGAAGCCCCGGACGGTGATGATGTCATTCATTGGTGGTCCTTCTGGATGTAGGAAGTGCCTGTCCGGCTCTTTCAGCTTCATCCAGTGAAGGCGTCGAAGGCAGTGCCGCGGGGGCCTATGTGCATAACCCCGGCGAATGGGCGCTTGTGGAGGAATGGAGGCCGCCGGTGACGAGATGGCGGGCTATCCGCCGATGGCACTGTAAACTCTTTGTGGCGCCAGCCGCCCATGGTGGTGACGGCGTCAGTGCGCCCCAGTAGCTCAGGGGATAGAGCAGCGGCCTTCTAATCCGCCGGTCGGGGGTTCGATTCCCTCCTGGGGCACCAACACATCCCCCTTGGACAAGCTTCCAAGGGGGATGTCCCTTTAGTGCCTCGCCTCAAGAAATTCTTTGAGGTTCCGGAGCACCAGCCCCCAGGTTTCCATGGACTGTGCCACTTCTTCCTCGCTGGAATTATTGCCCTGCGTGATGGTCACCGTTGTTCCGTCGCCGGCCGCAGACACGTCATATTCCACGGTGTGATAACTCGAAGGAATGTCGGGACGCCCTGAGGCAGGACTGTAGTGCGTGGTCTTCAGCAGCTTCGGGGGATCGAAGGCCAGTATGGTGCCTTTGTCCTCATATGCTGTGCCGTTGTACTCACCTGAGTACGTAATCGGGTCTCCTACCCGCCAGGTGGTGTTGACAGTGGTTCCCAGGAAATACTCCTTGATGCGGGAAGGGTCGGTCAGTGCCTCCCACACTGCTTCGGGCGGGCTGATGATGGTGATCGATGCAACGGCATCACGGGCCTTTCCGCTCATGGTGGTACTCTCCATTCCTCAGCCGGATTGCCAAAATCCCTTCACCCCGAACGCTACGCCGGTGAACACGCCACGTGAATGGCACAATGGCTAAGTGATGAGCAGGGGAACGGCGCCGACAGACGGCCAGTCGGCAAAGGCAGCAAAAATCCGCGGTGCAGCATTGTCGCTGGCAGTATCCGCAACGGTCATGATGACTGGCTGCACGGCATCTCCGGCGTCTACCGCCCAGCCGGGAACAACGCCCCCACCCTCCGCCACCGCACAGGCCACAGCCGCCGTCGATCCTGCCGTCGTTGCCACCTCGGCAACCGTCGAAACGACGTTGAAGAACCTCGTGGCCGGCAACCCCAAGCCGGACCAGGAAGCACTCCGCTCGGCCTTGGTCTCGGCCGGGATTCCGAAGGCCAACGTGGAGGTCTCGGTCAGCCGCACGCCCACGGGCCTTGACGTTGATGCCCTGGAGGCAGCGGCGTTGACCGGCGAGAGCTGCGTCATGGGACAAATCCGTGACGGTGGTGTCCTGGTGACCATACTGCCCGTGCTGGCTACAGGTAAGTGCTTCGTGGGAGACGCCCGCTAGCGACGCTTGGGGGCCGAATGTGAGTTAAGCACGCCGAGCCATTAGATTTAAGGGCATGGCGGAATTCATTTACACGATGACCAAGGCTCGCAAAGCCGTTGGCGACAAACTTATTCTGGACGATGTCAGCATGTCGTTCTACCCTGGCGCGAAGATCGGCGTCGTGGGACCGAACGGTGCTGGTAAGTCCACCATCCTGAAGATCATGGCCGGACTGGACACCCCTTCAAACGGCGAGGCCCGCCTGAGCCCCGGCTACACCGTGGGCATCCTCCTGCAGGAACCGCCGCTGAACGAGGAAAAGACCGTCTTGGGCAATGTCCAGGAAGGTGTGGGCGAGATCTACGGCAAGATCCAGCGTTTCAACGAGATCTCCGAAGAAATGGCCAACCCGGACGCGGATTACGAGACGCTCCTGGATGAAATGGGCAAGCTGCAGGAAGCCATTGACGCTGCCGACGCCTGGGACATCGATTCCCAGCTGGAACAGGCTATGGACGCCTTGCGTTGCCCGCCGGCTGATTCCGACGTCACTGTCCTCTCCGGTGGTGAGCGCCGCCGCGTGGCACTGTGCAAGCTTCTTCTCCAGAAACCTGACCTGCTGCTCCTCGACGAGCCCACCAACCACTTGGACGCCGAGAGCGTGCTGTGGCTCGAACAGCACCTCTCCCAGTACCCCGGCGCTGTCCTTGCCGTGACCCACGACCGTTACTTCCTGGACCATGTGGCCGAGTGGATCGCAGAAGTTGACCGCGGCCACCTCTACCCGTATGAGGGCAACTACTCCACCTACCTGGAGAAGAAGAAGGCCCGCCTGGAGGTCCAAGGCAAGAAGGACGCCAAGCTGTCCAAGCGCCTTACCGAGGAACTTGAGTGGGTGCGCTCCAACGCCAAGGGCCGCCAGACCAAGTCCAAGGCCCGTCTTGCCCGCTATGAGGAAATGGCTGCAGAAGCCGATCGCACCCGCAAGCTGGACTTCGAAGAGATCCAGATCCCGCCGGGACCGCGCCTGGGTTCCCTGGTCATCGAGGCCAAGAACCTGAAGAAGGGCTTCGACGACCGCGTCCTGATCGATGGCCTCTCCTTCTCGCTGCCCCGCAACGGCATCGTTGGCGTCATCGGACCCAACGGTGTGGGTAAGTCCACGCTGTTCAAGACGATTGTCGGCATGGAGCCCTTGGACGATGGTGAGCTCAAGATCGGCGAGTCCGTGAAGATCTCCTACGTGGACCAGTCCCGTGGCGGCATCGATCCCAACAAATCCCTCTGGGAAGTTGTCTCGGAGGGCCATGACTTCCTCCAGGTCGGTCATGTCGAAATGCCTTCGCGTGCCTACGTGTCGGCGTTCGGCTTCAAGGGCCCGGACCAGCAGAAGAAGGCCGGTGTCCTCTCCGGTGGTGAGCGCAACCGCCTCAACCTGGCATTGACGCTCAAGCAGGGTGGCAACTTGTTGCTGCTTGACGAACCTACCAACGACCTCGACGTCGAAACCCTGGGCAGCCTTGAAAACGCCCTTCTCGAATTCCCGGGTTGTGCAGTGGTGGTCTCGCACGATCGTTGGTTCCTCGACCGGGTAGCGACCCACATCCTCGCCTATGAAGGTGACGACGAGAACCCCTCCAAGTGGTACTGGTTCGAGGGCAACTTCGACTCCTACGAAGAGAACAAGGTGGAGCGCCTTGGCCCCGATGCTGCCAAGCCGCACCGTGTCACACACCGCCGCCTGACCCGCGACTAGGAATTCCAGGCACACACGCAGAAAGGCCGGTCCCGCAAGGGACCGGCCTTTCTGCTTTAACTCCTCGCCGCCACACAGCGACCCGAAAGCTTAAGGGATCCGCACCATACCCTCTTGGGCAACGGTGGCAACATGCAGCCCGTCACGGTTGAAGATACGGCCCGTGGCGAGTCCTCGCGCCCCTTGGGCGCTGGGGGACTCCTGGACGTAGAGCATCCACTCGTCCACCCGCACCGGACGGTGCCACCACATGGCGTGGTCGAGGCTGGCGACGCTCATTCCCGGAGTCATCCAGGCCAGGCCGTGTGCGCGGAGAATGGGCTCCAACAGCGTGTAGTCGCTGGCATAGGCCAGGGCGGCACGGTGCAGGTTGGGATCATCGGGCAACGGACCCATGGTTTTCATCCACACGGCGTTGCTTGCCACGTGCTGGGTGGGCGGGGACACGTAGAGGGCCGGATCAATGTGGCGGACGTCGAAAGGACGTTCGGATGACATATGCCGCGCCATCGGGTGGTCGAACTGCGACAACAACTCTGCGGTGCTGGGCAGGGACTCGGGGTCGGGGATGCCTTCGGGCATGGTCGCCTGGTGGTCCAGGCCGGTGTCCTCCACTTGGAATGACGCGATCATCGACAGGATCGGCACGCCGTCCTGGTACGCGTGAACGCGTCGGGCGGAGAACGAACGTCCGTCCCGCAGCCTTTCGACACCGAAAGTAATCGGCTTGTTGGCGTCCCCCGGCCGCAGGAAGTAGCCGTGCATGGAGTGTGCCACCCTGTCCGGTTCCACTGTTCGCATGCCGGCCATCATCGACTGCGCCAAAACCTGGCCACCAAAGACCCGGTGCCGTGGCTGCTTCTGCGATGGGCCCAGGAAGATGTCCTCGTTGGTCCGGGCTCCGTCAAAGTCACCAAGGTCCAGCAGGCCGATCAGCACATCCATGGGGTCTTCTGCGGGTGCTTCCACTTCAAGGCCAGCATTCGTCTCAGTCATGGTTCGACTTTAGACGCCGCCCCGACCCCTCTCAACCGGGGACATGCCGGTAGAGTCGATGATGTGACAGACGTCTTGACCCAGTCCTTCCGCTTCGCCGATCCCCGCGACCTCGCTGACTTGAAAACCTTTGTTACGCGGGCAAAGAGCATCGACGACGGCGCCATCCGCCTCCAGGCCGCGGGCAGTGTCCTCGCCGCGTACGTGTGTGTCCTGCGGCCGCGCATCCTGGGGGAGTCCACCCCCACCATCCTCGGCCTGCGGACCATGGCCCTCGCTGAGCCGGCCCAGGCCGATGTGACGGTGACGCTTGCCTCCGTTATGGACCGGTTGGCCCGCTCGGGTGCCGACGACGTGGAGCTGCCCATACCGCCGTCGACCGTTTCCGAGTCCTGGGCAGGCGTTGGTGCGCCGCGGTCCGGGTGGGAAGCGCAGGGATCAATACCCGACACCGACCTCAGGTTGGCGGCCGAGGCCGGCATCGCCGAAGTGGCCGGTGTCATTCCGGCTTTGGCAGGTGCTGCAGTGGTCAACAGTGCCAGGGCAGCAATATGGGGCCGTGAGCTTCCAGACGCGGGCAACCTTCCTGCCGGCGCGGCCTTCGCCGCTTTCGCCCTGGGTTTCCTGGGCGACGCCGAACAGAAGGTCTTCCGCAATGGCCGCTGGTTCCGCCTGAGCGGCCCCCGCGGCCATGTGCTGGTGCGCACGGGTGCAGGCCTGGGACTCGGCTTCTAGGGGTCAGGCGCCGGACGAAGGACTGTTGACCATGGTCAGGGCAGCCCGTTCCATGTAGTCCCACAAAGTGCCCTCATGCAGCGGGGAGAGCTCCAGGGAGTCCACGGCAGTGCGCATGTGGAACAGCCAGCGATCCTTGGCTTCAGGGGTTACCCGGAATGGCATGTGCCGCATGCGCAGCCGTGGATGGCCGCGTTCTTCGCCATAGGTGGTGGGGCCGCCCCAGTATTGTTCCAGGAACATCAGGAAGCGCCGTTTTGCCGGCCCCAGGTCCTCTTCGGGATACATGGGCCGAAGCAAAGGGTCCGTGGCAACGCCGTCGTAGAAGACATCGATGAGCTTAACGAAGGTCTCGTGACCGCCCACTGCAGCGTAAAAACTGTCCGTGTAAGCGGGCTGGCTGAAGGGATCATTCTGCATCAGCTGGCGTCGGGGGCCAGTTTGGGGTGCCGGGGGTTGCCCGCCTGCTGTGCTACTCATTGGACTTCTCCTCGGCTTTGGTGACGCGGGGTGCGCCTGCTGTGACGGGCGCAGCTGCTGCAGCGCCGGGCTCAATGGTGGCGTCCGGTGTTTCCAGCGGGACGTAGTCACCCTGCGAGCGGTTGCCCACGCGGAGGATTTCGCCGTTGCGCAGATACCAGATGGCTCCGTCTTCAGCTCGTACCCTGGTGATGCGCAGGCCCACGGATTCAACGGTACCAATCACTTCGCTGGTGACGATCACATCGCCGATCCCGTATTGGTCTTCGATGGTGATGAAGATTCCGGCAAGGAAATCACGAATCAGTTGCTGGGCGCCGAAGCCGATGGCGACACCCAGGATGCCCACGCTGGTCAGCAGGGGCGCGACGTCCACGTTCATGTATTTGAGGACGTAGATGATCACGATCACCACCACCACAACGCTCACCAGGCTCGTCAGCAGGGTGCCGATGGTCTCGGCGCGCTGTGAGCGGCGCTCGTGGTCCAGTGCGCGGATGGCTGGTTGCACCCACTTGAAGTGCGCTTTCTTAAAGAACGAACTTCCGGCGGAAACCCGCCGGGTGATGCGCAAAATGATGAACCGCGCCACGATCCACACACCCAGGCCCACGCCTACGGTGATGAGGATTGAAACGAGATCGATCTTTTCGGGTTCCAAAGTGACAATTTCTGCCAGGGGGATGGAGGTCAAGGGTGAATTTCTCCTTGTCGTCGGCCCGTGTTCGCCGGGCGCGGAACACTCTGTCCACCTACAACCCTAGCGCCGTAGCGTGACGGTATGCGCATCCTGGTCCTCGGCGGTACCGCCTTCCTGTCCGCAGAAACAGCCCGGCAGGCTGTTGCCGCCGGACATGACGTCACCTGCTTTGCCCGTGGCACCTCAACAACCCCGCCCGACGGCGCCACCTGGGTCAGGGGCGACCGCGCCTTGGGCGCGGCGGCCTATGCGGAACTCGACGGCGGATGGGACGCCGTGGTGGAGGTATCGCGGGATCCCGTGCAGGCAGGCGAGGCGTTGGACGTGCTGGGAGCAGCCGCCGCGCACTGGACGTTTGTGTCGAGTTGCTCTGTTTATGCAGACCATTCGATACCCGGCGCGGATGAGGGCGCGGAGATGCTGGAGCCGTTGCCGGCCGGACAGTCCGGTACCCCGGAGACCTACGGCGAATCCAAATCCGCCATTGAGCAGATGACGCTGGCTGCGGTGGGAGCGAAAGCGCATATCGTGCGGGCGGGACTCATCAGCGGCCCGGGGGACGGGACTGACAGGTACGGATACTGGCCTGCCCGATTCGCTGCCGACACTGACCCGGTGCTGGTTCCGGACACCCCGGATGACGCGACACAGATCATTGATGTCCGGGACCTTGCAGCGTGGATCCTGCAATCCGCAGGTAATGGACTGACGGGTACCTACAACGCGTTGGGCGAGGTCGTGCGGTTCGAGGACTACCTTGTCGAGGCCCAGCGGGCGGCCCGAACCGGAAGATGGGATGGGGTGGTGCAGGACGTTGTCCGGGCTGACGAAGAGTGGCTCCTTGAGCACGGCGTCGACTACTGGGCAGGACCGGACTCGCTGCCCCTGTGGCTGCCGGCGGACCATGACGGCTTCCAGGCACGGACAAACCGGGCGGCACGTGAGCGTGGAATGGTCCTGCGGCCGTGGCAGGAGACTCTGGCGGCCACCCTCGAGGATGAAAGGAGCCGGGGATTGGACAGGGAACGCAAGGCCGGTCTCAGCCGCGAAACCGAACAACGCCTCGTGGCACTGTGGCGGGCCCGGCAGCGTTAGCCGGCTGCCGGCGTCGTGCTTGGTTCGTGGAGGACGGGGAAGTTGACGCTGCGGGCGATGAAGCAGACCTGGTTGGCTTCATGGTGCAGTTGGGGCATCAACGCGGCGTGGCCGGGATCGGCAATGGTGACGTGGGGTTTGAGCGTGACGCTTTCGAATTGCCCGCTGCCGTCCCGGTTGAGCTTCATCAGTCCTTCTGCGCTGTCCTCATAGCCGGTGACCACCACTCCGTGTTTGACCGCCACGTGGAGAAAAGACAGCATGTGGCACTGCGAAAGGGCAGCGAGCAGCAGTTGCTCCGGGTTGTAGCGTGAACGGTCTCCATGGAAGGTGGGATCAGCGGAGCCCTGGAGGATGGGCAGACCCGGGATTTCTACGTCGTGGTCCCGTGAATATGCCCGGTAGCCGGCAGTGCCCTCACCCAGGTTTCCGGTCCAGCGGACGGTCAGCGCGTAGTGGTGTTCGTTGAGGCCCATGCGGACAGTCTAGCCAGCAAGCATCGACTGTCCGCAGGGACCCCGTCAGACGCCGGGCTTAGACGTCGGCAGCCCGTGCGCGGAGGGCGCGGGCTACGCCGTCGCGGTTCTCCAGCATCATCCGGCGAAGGGCGGCGCTGTCTTCAGGAAGCGCCGCCAGGAACTCGTCCGTGCGGTCCACCGTGGCCTGCGTCGTGAGCTGCGCCGGGTAGAGTCCCACCACAATCTGCTGCGCCAGGGCGTGAGTGCGCTCTTTGACGATTCCAGGCACGGCGTCAAAGTACTTATCGGCGTAGGGCTCCAGCAAAGCAGTGGTGGGGACCCGCATGAAGCCGGCAACAGCCGAGGCCTGCAGCGCGTTGGAGAGTTCTCCGGTATTAACGATCGCGTCCCACGCTGCGGCCTTGGCTTCGGCGGTGGGGATGGCTGCCTTCGCTTGGGCGGCCGCATTTTGACCGTTGGAGGTGTTGTCGCGGGCAAGTTCGGCGTCGATGCGTTCTTGGCCTTGGCGTCCACCGGCCACCAGTGCGGTCAGGAGCTCCCAGCGCATGTCCTGGTCCACGGTGAGGCCTTCCAGCGATTCGGTTCCGTCCAGCAGTGCCTGGATGCGGTCCAACTGGCCCCTGCTGCGCGCGAGCTGGGCAAAGGACTTGGCGAACTGCAGCTGGGCATCCGAGCCCGCTTCCACCGAGGATGCAAGCTCCCACAGCTTTTCTGCGGCTGCGATGGTGGCCTCGGCCTTGTGCTCGGCGGCCACGTAATAGGTCAGGGTGGTGGCCAGCTGGCGAAGTTGGACCAGAATGACCGAGGAATCCGTTTCATGGGCAATGTTGGCAAGGACCAGGCCCACGTAGCCGCGGGCAGGGGTTTCACCGTCGCGTGCGGCATCCCAGGCCGAACCCCACACCAGCGTGCGCGGCAGGCTGGCCGAGAAGTCCTTCAGGTGCGCCTTGGCGGTGGCCAGGGAATGCGGGTCCAGACGGACCTTGGCGTAAGCGAGGTCGTCGTCATTGAGCAGGATCAGGTCCGGACGTACCTTGCCAATCAAGGCAGGAACCTCCGTGCGGGAGCCATCGACGTCAAGCTCCTCCCGGTGGGTACGCTCCAGCTTGCCCTCACCGGAAAGCGAGTAGAAACCAACGGCGAGGCGGTGCGGACGGAGGGTTGGCTGTTCGTCAATGGCGGTCTGCAGGATCGCGAAGCCGGTGATGGACCCATCAGCGTCAACGGTCACCTCCGGAGCCAAGGTGTTGACGCCGGCAGTCTCAAGCCAGAGCTTGCCCCACACGTCCAGGTCGCGGCCGCTGGCGGCCTCAAGCTCCACCATGAGGTCGGCGAGCTCAGTGTTCTTCCAGGCGTGCTTGGCGAAGTAGGTGCGGACTCCGGCCATGAACTGCTCCGGACCCACCCAGGCCACCAACTGCCGGAGCACGGAAGCTCCCTTGGCATAGGTGATGCCATCGAAGTTGACCTCAACGTCCTCAAGGTTGTTGATTTCCGCGAAGATCGGGTGGGTGGTGGGCAGTTGGTCCTGCTTGTACGCCCATGACTTTTCGACTGAGGCGAAGGTGGTCCAGGCGCGGTCGAATTCCGTGTTTTCCACGGCGGCCAGGTGCGACATGTATTCGGCGAAGGACTCGTTGAGCCAGAGGTCGTTCCACCACCGCATGGTGACCAGGTCACCAAACCACATGTGGGCCAGCTCGTGCAGGACCGTGATGGCGCGCCTCTCGATCTGGGCGCCGGTGACCTTTCCGCGGAAGACGTAGCCTTCCAGGATGGTCACGGCTCCGGCGTTTTCCATGGCTCCGGCGTTGAACTCGGGGACAAACAGCTGATCGTATTTTTCAAACGGGTAGGGGCAGCCAAACTGGGCTTCGAAGAACTCGAATCCTTGACGGGTCAGGGTGAAGATGTTGTCCGCATCGAGATACTGCATGAGCGACTTGCGGGCAAAGACTCCCAGCGGCACCACACGTCCGTCGGCGCTGGTGACCTCGGACCGAACAGCCTGGTACGGTCCGGCGATCAATGCGGTGACGTACGAGGACAGGCGGGGAGTGGGCGCAAATTCCCACACGGACCGGGCGCTGCCGTCTTCCCCGGCAGGAGCTTCAACGGGAACCGGGGTGGGGGAGTTGGAGATGACATCCCAGTGCGACGGCGCTGTGACGCTGAAAGTGAAGGTTGCTTTCAGGTCGGGCTGCTCGAAGACGGCGAACATGCGCCGGGAGTCCGGAACCTCGAACTGCGTGTAGAGGTACACCTCGCCGTCCACGGGGTCAACGAAACGGTGCAGGCCCTCGCCCGTGTTCATGTAGGGGGCGTCTGCGACCACCACGAGCTCGTTGTCGGCGGCGAGGTTTGGGAGCTGGATGCGGATGCCGTCCGAGACCTCCGTCGGGTCCAGATCGGTTCCGTTCAAGGTCACGCTGTGAACGGCGTGGGTGATGGCATCTATGAAGGTGGTGGATCCCGGTGCCGCGGAGAACTTCACCACAGTGGTGGTGCCGAAGACCTCGGGGCCTTTGGTCAGGTCCAAAGTGACGTTGTACGACTCGACGTTGAGCAGTTGGGCGCGGATCGCAGCTTCGTCGCGCGTGAGGTTCAGGCCTGGCAAGTGGTGCCTCCGGAAGATTTTGGGATGCCCGGCCACTCGCGGCCGGACGCTGGTGTGAAGCCATTCTTTCACTCCACGGCGTGAAGGCAAGGAGGGAACACCACAGTGTCGCCCCACGGAGTAGCGTTGGATTATGGGATCGTTCCGGGACACTCTCGATTTCCGCGCACTGAGGTTTGCGGTCGCCTTTCCGTTGCTCCTCGCCGTCGGATTCGTAGTGTGCGCCCAGATGCTGCGCAACAACCTGCCCAACCCGGTTGCCGTCATGTGGAACGCCGACGGCGGCAGTTCGTTCGCGCCGTTCGGCGCCTACGTGGCGGGCGGCGCAGCCCTCATCATCTTCTGCGGATGGGCCGTGTTCCTCCAGGCGGTGTCCATTACCAGGCCTGTTGTCATGAGACGCGTCATGATGGGCCTGGGCCTGACGGTGAGCCTCTTCATCACTACGGTGGTGGCAGCCGGACTGGTGGGACAGTCCGGGCTGGGGGACGCGCGTGAATCCCATGTGGACCCGATCGTGTTGGCCATGGGCAGTGGCGCCGCGGTGGCCCTGGGCGTCGTCATGATGTTCGCCTTCAAGCCGGACCCGCGCTGGACCCGCGAGGATGACGTTGCCCTCCAGGAGGAACTGACCCTGCTCGAGGACCCGGACCTGGCCCGCGACACGCTTCGCTTGTGGGTACATGCCCGGAGCTCTGTCTTCATCATGATCATTGTTTCCGCGGGTTTCCCGGCGGCCTTGATTGCGGTCGCCGTCCCCTGGCTCGGCGCCTTGGTGGCCGTGGCTGCCCTGGTAGGAGCTGGCTTCCTGTTCGCCCGGGTGCGTGCGGACAGGGGAGGGCTGCAGGTGTTCGCCGGTGGCATCGTGCGCGTCCTGACCGTCCCCGCCGTCGAGATCGCCGGGGCAACTCCGGCGGACGTCAAAGCGGCTGATTATGGCGGGTGGGGCTGGCGGCACCACGACGACGCCACGGCGATGCTGGTCACCAGTGGGCCTGCCGTCGTCGTAAGGAAACTTAACGGGGGACGGGTGGCTCTCAGTGCCGGCTCCCAGGCCTCAGCTGACAAACTGGCGGGGATCCTCAACCGGGCGGCCCACCGTGCCCGGGATGACGGACAGTCTCAACAACCCCGGTAGCGGTACCCTAGGTAGCGCATCCCTCACCGCCGCGGCCGGCCAGACGCCGTCCCCGCGCGCCAGAAAGAACGGACTTCCTGTGACTACACCCCGCGTCCACATTGCTACTGACCACGCCGGCATGGAACTGAGTGCCCACCTGGTCAGCCACCTCACGGCCAAGGGCTACGAAGTGGTGGATCACGGACCCAAGGAGTACGACGCCCTGGACGACTACCCCTCTTTCTGCATCAACGCCGGCGTAGCTGTCGTAGCGGACCAGGAAGCCGGCGTTCACGCCTTGGGAATCGTCTTGGGTGGTTCGGGAAACGGTGAGCAAATTGCCGCCAACAAGGTCAAGGGTGTCCGCGCTGCGCTTGCCTGGAACCTTTCCACCGCAAAGCTGGCCCGGGAGCACAACGACGCCAACGTCGTCGCTGTTGGCGGCCGCCAGCACTCGGTTGAGGAAGCTACCGAGCTCATTGAAGCCTTCCTTGAGGAACCGTTCAGCAACGATGAACGCCATGTTCGCCGGATCGGAAAAATCGCGGTGTACGAAACCACCGGCGAAATCGTCGAGTAGTGCCCGAGGGGCATTCGGTCCATAGGCTGGCCCGCCAATTCCAGGATGTTTTTGGTGGCCGCCGCCTGGACGTTTCCAGCCCGCAGGGTCGGTTCACCCACGGCGCGCAGGTGTTGAGCGGGCACACCATGGTTGAGTCGATGGCCCACGGGAAGCAGTTGTTCCTCAGGTTCGACCACGATCTCTTCCTCCACGTCCACTTGGGCCTGTACGGGGCGTGGAACTTCGGCGGGGACAGTTCCTTCACCGGGGCCTCCAGTATCGGTGCGCCACGACGCATCGGTGAGCGGGAAACGGGGCCGGCCTCCGTTGAAACGGCCTCCCGTGAAAAGGATTACGCCGGCCCACCGGCGCCGGTGGGCGCTGTCCGTGTCCGCCTGGTCTCGGACCACGGCTGGGCCGACCTCCGCGGTGCCACGACGTGTGCCGCCATTACGTCGGCCGAAGTTGCCGTTGTCATGGAACGGCTGGGACCTGATCCGCTGCACAACCGCCCCGGCGACCGCGAAGAATTCATCCGCCGCCTGCGGCGCCGGAAAACGGCGGTGGCCCTCTTGCTGATGGATCAGTCCGTCTTGGCCGGCGTGGGCAATATTTATCGGGCGGAAGTGCTGTTCCGGCAAGCCGTCGATCCTTGGACGCCGGGCAGCACCATTGACGAGGAAACGGCTGGCCGGCTGTGGGACGACACAGTAGGGACCATGTCCGACGGCGTTCGTGACGGACGGATTGTTACGACACCCCCCACGCTGTGGTCGGGTGGCGCAGCAATAGCGCCCGACGCCGACGCCCACTTTGTCTACAAACGGGACGGCATGCCTTGCCGGGCCTGCGGGACGGCGGTGGGTATGACGGAAATCGGTGCGCGCAAGCTGTACTGGTGTCCGGGCTGCCAGGTGTAGCAGCAACAAAAAACGCCCCGATCCGAGGATCGGGGCGTTTTCCCTTGGAGGGGACGACGGGAATCGAACCCGCGTAATCAGTTTGGAAGACTGAGGCTTTACCATTAAGCTACGTCCCCAGGATGGATCTCCTTTTCAGGACATCTTCCCGGTGGCTGTTCAAGCCGGGTACAACTAAACCTAATTCCGGCGGCGGTGTCAAATGTGCATTCCTGGCTCGCTTGCCCGTAGACTGTCCTGTGCGTTCGGGGTGTAGCTCAGCTTGGCTAGAGCGCCTGCTTTGGGAGCAGGAAGTCGCAGGTTCAAATCCTGTCACCCCGACTCTGTGTTTGCGTCCGCCTCAGGGACGCGACAGAACCCCATACCCACAAAATCAGGAGTACTTAGACTGTGAAGAGCGCTGTCGAGAACCTCACCGCAACGCGGGTCAAGCTCAACGTTGAGGTTCCCTTTGAGGAACTGAAGCCGAGCATCGATGCAGCGTACAAGACCGTTGCTTCGCAGATCCAAGTTCCCGGATTCCGCAAGGGCAAAGTTCCCACCAAGCTGATCGACCAGCGCGTTGGCCGTGGCTACGTCCTGGAGACGGCCATCAACGATGGCCTCAACGGCTGGTACCAGGCTGCAGTTCAGGAAACGGGCGTTCGCCCCCTGAGCCGTCCCGAGGTTGAAATCACCGAGGTTCCTGACCCCACGTCCACCGATGGCGAGCTCAAGTTCCAGGTGGAGATCGATGTCCGCCCCGAGATCGAGCTGCCGGACTACGCCGGCATCAAGGTCGAGGTGGCCGCCGCTGAGTCCTCTGACGCTGACGTTGAGAAGTCCCTTGACGAACTGCGTGGCCGTTTCGGCACGCTGAAGTCCGTTGAGCGCCCCGCCAAGAACGACGACTTCCTCACCATCGACATCACCGCCACCATTGATGGCGAAGAGATCGATTCCGCTGCAGGCCTGTCCTACCAGGTTGGCGCCGGCACCATGCTTGAAGGCCTCGACGAAGCCGTGACCGGCCTCTCAGCCGACGAAGAAGCAATCTTCGACACCACGCTGGTGGGCGGTGACCACGCCGGCGAGTCCGCTCAGGTGAAGGTTGTTGTCAAGGCCGTCAAGGAGCGCGAGCTCCCCGAGGCCAACGATGACTTTGCTCAGCTTGCCTCGGAGTTCGACACCCTTGCCGAGCTCCGTGAGGACCTCGCCAAGCAGGCTTCCGACTCCAAGGTTGTCGAGCAGGGCGTTGAAGCACGCGACAAGGTCCTGGACAAGCTCGTTGAGCTCGTAGAGGTTCCGGTTCCGGATTCCGTGGTCGAAGAGCAGATCGAAGCGCACTTCAACCCGGAGAACGCCCACGGCGAAGGTGACCACGACACCGAGGAGCACCGCGCCGAGGTCAAGGCCAACACCGAGCGTGCGTTCCAGAACGAGATCATCCTTGACGCCATCGCGGACAAGGAAGAAGTGGACGTCAGCCAGAACGAGCTGATCGACTACATCGTCACCACCGCAAGCCAGTACGGCATGGACCCCAACCAGTTCGCTCAGATCATTGACCAGAGCGGCCAGGTTCCCATGATGGTTTCCGAGGTCCGCCGCCGCAAGGCGCTGGCAGTTGTGCTGGGCCAGGCAGAGGTTGTCGACTCCGAGGGCAACAAGGTTGACCTCACCGACTTCGTTCGCCCTGCCGGTGAAGCAGCAGCCGAAGAGGCCGCAGCTGTCGAGGCAACTGAGGAAGCCGACGCTGCAACAAGCGACGACCCCGCAGCAGTGAAGTTCTAGTCAACGACTTCGACCGGCCCCGGATCTTCTGATCCGGGGCCGGTTTGCTTTAAGGCTGAACATGGGCGCTGAACGCAGACGTGCGCCGTCAGCGAACAGCGCGATTCCGGCGAACAAATCACCACGGAAAACGGTTAGTGTCCAAGTAGTGAAGTTCAGTGAGGTCACTGGCACCAGCGAGAGGTAAGTACTTATGTCACAGCAATCAGAGGCTCCCCGGATGGCAACTGTCGATCCCGCAGCCCAGGACAACTACATCTACAACCGCCTGCTGAAAGAGCGCATTATTTGGCTCGGCTCTGAAGTCCGTGACGAGAATGCCAACGCCATCTGCTCCCAGCTCCTCCTCCTCTCGGCCGAAGACCCGGAGAAGGACATCTACCTGTACATCAACTCCCCGGGTGGGTCCGTGACGGCCGGCATGGCCATCTACGACACCATGCAGTTCATTCCGAACGACGTCGTCACCGTCGCAACGGGCTTGGCTGCCTCCATGGGCCAGTTCCTCCTGTCGTCCGGCACCAAGGGCAAGCGTTACGCCACGCCCAACGCCCGCATCCTGATGCACCAGCCCTCCGGCGGCATCGGCGGCACGGCCTCGGACATCAAGATCCAGGCTGAACTGATCCTGCACATGAAGAAGGTCATGGCCGAACTCACGGCTGAGCAGACCGGTCAGTCCGTAGAGACCATCCTCAAGGACAACGACCGCGACAAGTGGTTCACGGCCGCCGAGGCGTTGGAATATGGCTTCTTCGACAAGATCTCGGCACACGCCGGTTCTGTTGCCGGTGGTGGCGGCACGGCCAACCAGTCGGGCGCAGAGTCGAACTCCGAAAACTAACCGGCACCAAGAACCACTGAAACCCCAGGAGTAAAGAACATGAACTACAACTTCGGATGGTCTGCCGGCAATCTCCCGTCCAGCCGTTACGTCCTGCCCCAGTTCGAGGAGCGCACGCCCTACGGCTTCAAGCGCCAGGACCCGTACACCAAGCTGTTCGAGGACCGCATCATCTTCCTCGGTGTCCAGGTTGACGACGCCTCCGCCGACGACATCATGGCCCAGTTGCTGGTCCTTGAGTCAACGGACCCGGACCGCGACATCACCCTGTACATCAACTCGCCGGGTGGTTCGTTCACGGCCATGACGGCCATCTACGACACCATGCAGTACATCCGTCCGGAGATCCAGACGGTATGCCTGGGCCAGGCCGCCAGTGCAGCTGCAGTCCTGCTCGCTGCGGGCACCCCGGGCAAGCGGCTGGCGCTTCCGAACGCACGCGTCCTGATCCACCAGCCGGCTCTGTCCGGTGGCCAGGGTGGGCAGGCCTCCGACCTCGAGATCCAGGCTGCGGAAGTCATGCGCATGCGTACCTGGCTTGAGGACACGCTGGCACACCACTCCGGCCGCACGTCCGAGCAAGTCAACAACGACATCGAGCGTGACAAGATCCTTACGGCCGCTGATGCCTTGAGCTACGGCCTGATCGATCAGGTTCTTGACTCCCGGAAGATCAAGCCGCAGGCAATCACCCGGTAGCACACGGAATTCGAACGCCGGTGCGGTTCGCGAAATATGGACCGCACCGGCGTTCTGTTTCCACCCAAGCAGCACATTGTGACCTAGAGTGGATGTTGTCACGGTGGTGCCATCCGCGGCTTGGCCGCACACTTGAGTACGGCGCGGAGCCGCATCACCCGCATGCAACGAAGGGATTCCCACATGGCTCGGATTGGCGAGAGCACGGACCTGCTGAAGTGTTCTTTCTGCGGAAAGAGCCAAAAGCAGGTACGGAAGCTGATTGCCGGGCCCGGTGTCTACATCTGCGATGAGTGCATCGAGCTGTGCAACGAGATCATTGAAGAGGAACTCGCTGAAGTTTCCGATCTCGGCAGCTTCGAACTGCCCAAGCCCCGTGAGATTTTCGACTTCCTGCAGGAATACGTTATCGGCCAGGAACCGGCCAAGCGATCGCTGGCAGTGGCCGTTTACAACCACTACAAGCGGATCCAGGCCGGCCACGCGCCCAAGACAGGAAGCCTCGGCGAGGGGTCGCACCACGAGGATGTGGAGATCGCAAAGTCGAACATCCTCCTGATCGGCCCCACCGGTTGTGGCAAGACCTATCTCGCCCAGACCTTGGCCCGTCGCCTGAACGTTCCCTTTGCCGTAGCCGATGCGACAGCCCTGACGGAAGCCGGCTACGTCGGCGAGGATGTCGAGAACATCCTGCTCAAGCTCATCCAGGCCGCAGACTATGACGTCAAGAAGGCCGAGCAAGGCATTATCTACATCGATGAGATCGATAAGATCTCGCGTAAGAGTGAGAATCCATCCATCACCCGCGACGTATCCGGTGAAGGTGTGCAGCAGGCACTCTTGAAGATTCTTGAGGGAACCGTTGCATCCGTGCCTCCCCAGGGCGGACGCAAGCATCCGCATCAGGAATTCATCCAGATCGACACCACCAACGTGCTTTTCATCGTGGCCGGCGCTTTTGCCGGCCTTGAGGACATTATTGGTTCACGGTCGGGACGGAAAGGCATCGGCTTTGGTTCACCGCTGAACGAGGCCCGGGACAACGTGGACACCTACGGCGAAGTCATGCCGGAGGACCTTTTGAAGTTCGGCCTCATTCCGGAGTTCATCGGCCGGCTCCCGGTAATCACCACCGTCTCCAACCTGGACCGGCCCGCCCTCATCCAGATTCTGTCCACCCCGAAGAACGCACTGGTAAAGCAGTACCAGAAAATGTTCCAGCTGGACGGCGTGGACTTGCAGTTCGACGACGACGCCCTGGACTCCATCGCGGATCAAGCGCTGGAACGCGGCACTGGTGCCCGTGGGCTTCGGGCCATCATGGAAGAAGTCCTGCTGCCGGTCATGTTCGATCTCCCCAGCAGGGATGACATAGCCGCTGTGGTCATCACAGCTGATGTTGTGTTGAAGAAGGCCCAGCCCACCATGATCGCCCATGACGTGGTGGCCAAGCGTCGGAATAAGTCGGCCTAGCAGCCTGTTGGCCTAGACAAGGAGCGGTTCCGTTGAATCGCTCTGCCACGCCACGTTTCCCACCTTTTCCGAGGAGTTCCCTATGCCCGAAAAGTCCGCGCCCGAACAGACCGTCAACAAGGCCGATTTCTGGTTTGACCCCGTTTGCCCGTTCGCCTGGATCACGTCGCGCTGGATTGGCGAGGTGGAGGAAGTACGTGGCATCCAGACTGAATGGCATGTCATGAGCCTTTCCGTCCTCAACGAGGGCCGGGACCTTCCCGCCGATTACAGGGCGATGATGGATGACAGCTGGGGGCCTGTACGTGTGATCATCGCCGCCCAGGAACTTCACGGTGCCAACTACGTCAAGTCACTGTATGACGCCATGGGGGAGCAGATCCACCACGAGGGCAACAAGGACCGGGCCTCGGTCATCCAGAAGGCGCTTGCCGAAGTAGGCCTGCCGGCTGATCTGGCACGCTTCGCTGGCTCGGACGAGTACGATGCCAAACTTCGCTCAAGCCACGAGGCCGGGATTTCTTTGGTAGGACAGGACGTGGGAACTCCCGTCGTCGCCTTCAACGGAACTGCCTTCTTCGGTCCGGTACTGACCCGCATTCCCCGCGGCGAAGAAGCGGGGAAGATCTGGGATGCTACGGTGACCCTGGCCGGCTACCCGCACTTCTTCGAGTTGAAGCGCAGCCGCAGCGAAAGCCCGGAATTCAACTAGTTCCCGAACTCAAGAGGCTTCCCGGAATCACCCAGCGAGCTACTTGAGGAACCGCGATGTCCGCCGGTCAGCAAGGATCTTTCCGTTGGTCTGGCAGGTGGCACAGTATTGCAGGGAGGTGTCCGCAAAGGACACCTCCCTTACTTTGTCCCCGCACACCGGACAAGGAAGGCCGGTCCGGGCGTGCACCCGGAAGTTGCTGCGTTTGGTGTCCTTGAGTTCGCTGGATGGCTTGCCGGCGGCTGCGTTGACGGCTCCCACCAGAATCTCCTGCATGGCCTCGTAGAGCCTCGCCACGGTGGCCTGGTCCAGGGACTTGGCGCTGGCGAAAGGGGAGATTTTTGCTGCGTGCAGGATTTCGTCACTGTACGCGTTTCCAATGCCGGCAATGACGCCCTGACTCCGAAGCAATCCCTTGATCTGTTGGGAACTGGATCCAAGGATCGCCGCCAGCGCGTCAAGGTCGAAGTCGGGACTGAGGGGCTCTGGGCCCAGTGTGGCGATTCCCGGCACGTCGTGGGGATTCCGCACCACATAGATGGCCAGGCTCTTCTTGGTGCCGGCTTCCGTCAGGTCTACGCCGATGTGGGCTTCGTCGGCAGGGCGGTGCAGCAGGAGCCTCGCAGAGATGTTGCTTTTGCCCATCCGCAATCCGGCAGATGAAGGGTGCTCGGTATAGCGGACCCAGCCGGCCTTGGCCAGGTGGAAGACAAAGAACAGTCCATCAACATCAACGCACACGAATTTACCGATGCGTTGTACACCCTGAACGCTTCTGCCTTCGAGGACACTGTACGGAGGATCAGCAGTCTTCAGTGCCGAGAAGGAATTGATGCGGACATCGTTGAGCACGGCTCCGCGGAGTTGGGTGTCCAGATACATGCACAGGCCGTGCACTTCGGGAAGTTCCGGCATGGTCAATACTCTGCCACAAGTGGCCCTCGGAGCGCAGGAGAACTACAGGTTTGTAGTTCTTCCAGGGGTCTTGTGCATTGCTTTCAGCGGGACAACAATAGTTCTTACCCACTTCGAAAGAAGAGGGACACGGAAACCAAAGATTCAGTGATTGCAACCAACGCAGCCTTTGGCAAAGTTGGAAGCAGGCTACCAGTGATGAGGTAGGAAGACCTGAAATTCCTAGGATTCCGCCAGACTGTCAAGACATCACCAGACAGCCGAAAAGTCGAAGCCCCACCAACGGCAAAACGCTGATGGGGCTTCCCCTTTGCCCGAAATCAATCGGCGCAGTGACTTCCGGGACTACGGCTGGGAGGCGGAGGTCTCCTCGGCAGGTGCCAGGACAACATCGCTGACGGTCAGCTCGCCTTCACCGGACTGGAGCGTGATTTCCTGCGCGTTGGCGGCTGCCTTCAAGTCACCCAGGCCGACCTTCAGTTGGGCCACCAGAACCTCAGAGGCCGTGATGGAGGCAGAGAGCACTTCCGTGCGCTGCTTGACCTTTGCCTCGGACTTGGCCTTGCGGATGCCGCTCAGGGCTATGCCCACTGTGCCAAGCATGGTGGTGTCGCCGTCGGTGATTTCCAAGGCGGCGGGCCACTCTGCGCGGTGGACCGATCCTGCGCGCCACCAGCCCCAGACCTCTTCGGTAGCGAAGGGCAGGAACGGTGCGAAGAGACGCAGGAGCGAGTCCAGCGTTGTTGCCAGCGCAGCAAGGACGGAAGCCTGTTCGGTCTCCCCGGCGGCACCATAGGCGCGGTCCTTGATGAGCTCGACGTAGTCGTCCGTGAACTGCCAGAAGAATGACTCGGTGATCTGGAGTGCGCGGGCGTAGTCGTAGTTCTCAAACGCCTTGGTGGACTGGGCAACGACGTCGGACAGTTGCGCGAGCAGCGCACGGTCCAGCGGGTTGGTCAGCACCGAGAGATCGCTGGATACCACGGAGTTCTCGGTGGCACCAAGGTTCAGAACGAACTTGGAGGCGTTCAACAACTTGATGGCCAGGCGGCGGCCGATCTTCATCTGCGCAATTTCGTAGGCAGTGTCCGCGCCAAGCTTGGCCGAGGCGGCCCAGTAGCGGACGGCGTCGGAACCGTACTCGTTGAGGACATCCGTGGGAACTACAACGTTGCCCTTGGACTTGGACATCTTCTTGCGGTCCGGATCCAGGATCCAGCCGGAGATGGCCGCGTGCTTCCACGGGGCATTCTTCTGCAAGGCATCAGCGCGAACGGCCGAGGAGAACAGCCAAGTGCGGATGATGTCGTGGCCCTGCGGACGGAGGTCGAACGGGTAGACCTTGGAGAACAGGTCCTCGTCACGGCTCCAGCCGCCCACAATCTGCGGGGTGAGCGAGGACGTGGCCCAGGTATCCAGGACGTCGGCGTCACCTGTGAAGCCGTTGGCCTGGTCACGCTGCGCTTCCTCGAAGCCGGGAGCAGCGTCCGCAGCGGGATCCACGGGCAGCATGTCGTCCGACGGCAGGATGGGGTTGTCGTAATCCGGGTTGCCCTGGGCATCCAGCGGGTACCAGACGGGGATGGGTACACCAAAGAATCGCTGCCGGGATACCAGCCAGTCACCGTTCAGGCCGGCGATCCAGTTCTCGTAGCGGGAGCGCATGAAGGCCGGGTGGAAGGTGATTTCCTGGCCTCGGCCGATCAGGCGTTCGCGGCGTTCCTCATCGCGGCCACCGTTGCGGATGTACCACTGACGGGACGTGACAACCTCGAGGGGCTTGTCACCCTTTTCGAAGAAGTTCACCGGGTGGGTGATCTTCTTCGGTTCGCCGTCCAGCAGGTCCGCTGCCTTGAGCAGTTCAACTACGGCTTCCTTGGCGGAGAAAGCGGTCTTGCCGGCGATCGCAGCGTAGGCTTCCTTGCCGGCCTCGGTGGTGATCCATTCCGGGATGTCGGCAATGATGCGGCCGTCGCGGCCCATGATGGCACGCGTGGGCAGCTGCAGTTCGCGCCACCAGGTGACGTCGGTGAGGTCGCCGAAAGTACACACCATGGCAATGCCGGAGCCCTTATCCGCCTTGGCGAGGGGGTGGGCCTTGACCTCAAGCTCCACGTCGAACAGCGGGGACTTCACGGTCTTGCCGAACAGCGGCTGGTACCGTTCGTCGTCGGGGTTTGCCACCAGGGCCGCGCAGGCAGCCAGCAGTTCGGGGCGGGTGGTCTCGATGAAGATCTTTTCGCCGGCTTCAGTGAAGAAGGGGTAGCGGTAGTAGGCGCCGGCAACTTCGCGGTCCTCAAGTTCAGCCTGTGCAACAGCCGTGCGGAACGTCACATCCCAGAGCGTGGGAGCTTCGGCCATGTAGGCGTCGCCGGCAGATAGGTTCGCGAGGAAGGCGCGCTGGGAGACCGCACGCGAGGTGTCGTCAATGGTGCGGTACGTCAGGTCCCAGTCCACGGACAAGCCGAGGGTCTGGAACAGGTTCTCGAAGACTTTCTCGTCCTCAACGGCGAGTTCCTCGCACAGTTCGATGAAGTTCTGGCGCGAGACGACGTCGAAGTCGCGCTGGTTCTTGGCCGGCTGCGCGGGCGGTGTGTAGTCGGCCCGATAGGGGATGGCGGGATCGCAACGCACACCGTAGTAGTTCTGGACGCGGCGCTCGGTGGGCAACCCGTTGTCGTCCCACCCCATGGGGTAGAAGACATTCTTGCCGGTCATGCGCATGTAGCGGGCCTGGACGTCCGTCTGGGTGAAGGAGAACATGTGGCCCACGTGGAGCGAGCCGGACGCCGTGGGCGGGGGAGTGTCGATCGAGTAGACCTGCTCCCGGGTGGTGTCCGGGTTGAACTTGTAGGTTCCTTCATCCAGCCAGCGCTGCGTCAAGGCAGCCTCAAGGCCTTCCAGGGCCGGCTTGTCGGGAACGTTGATGGGGTTGGTGGCGGGCGTGTCTGTACCCTGCGTTGATTCAGCCATGGATCAATTGTTTCATGGCTGAATCAACGCAGGTTACAGTCCGCCGGGGGAGGACTGCGCACCCCCGGATAAGGTGGTGCCATGACTTTGGCAGCGCACAGCACCCCCTCAGGACAGAATTCCGGCACGAACAAGACGGCCGTGGTGACCGGTGCAAGCACCGGCATCGGTGAAGCCACCGTCAGGGCCCTGGCCTCCACGGGCTGGACGGTTTTCGCCGTGGCGCGCAGGGCCGACAGGCTCGAGGCCCTGGGTGCTGAAACCGGCGCTGTGCCGTTCCCGGCTGACATCACCAATGACGACGACGTCGCAGCCTTGCTGGAGGCCGTCACCACGGCCGGAGGTGCGGACACCCTCATCAACATCGCTGGTGGTGCACGCGGCGCGGACACCATCGCCAACGCCGATACGGAGGATTGGGAGTGGATGTACCAGGTCAACGTTTTGGGGACCATGAAGATCACCCGGGCGTTCCTGCCCATGTTGCGGGACAACGGCGAAGGTACGGTCCTGAACCTGACCTCCACTGCCGGGCTGTCTGCGTACGAGGGCGGTGGCGGCTACAACGCCGCCAAGTTTGCCCAGCACGCCATGACCAACGCATTGCGCCTGGAAGAGGTGGGCAACAACATCCGGGTGATCGAGGTGGCTCCAGGGCTGGTTTATACGGAGGAATTCGCACTGAACCGGCTGGGCGACAGAGACGCGGCCGCCAAGGTGTATGCCGGTGTGGACAAGCCGCTGACGGCCGGGGACGTGGCAGGCGTCGTGGCGTACTCAGTGTCGTTGCCGCACCACATCAACCTTGACCAGATCGTGATCCGTCCTGTTGCCCAGGCTGCCAATCACAAGCTGATCCGCAAGGAAAGTTAACCGGCAGGAATGCTGAGCGTTGCCATTATGGCGGCGTGGTCGGTGCCCGGAACGTGGAGGACCGCGTAGCCGCTGTTGCTGATCCGGGGTGAGGTGACCATGTGGTCGATGACGATGCCCGGCAGCGGCTGCCCCTCCATGGGCCATGTGGGCGAGAGCCGCCCACCGGAAGCTGTTCCGACGTCGACGAGCTTCGTGCCCGTCTGCTGACCTCCCAAGGCATCGTCGAGCAACGAACGGAACTCGGCGTGATCGTACGTTGAGTTGTAGTCACCCACCAACAGATGATTCCCGGGCCGGGAAGCCTGGCGGGCCAACTTGTCCAGATCACTGCGCCACTGCCCGATCCGCTCATCCACCGGCGGAAGGGTATGGACGTTGGTGAGGTTCAGCGCCGCCATCGAACCAGCGCTGGAATCCGTGACCTGGACCCGGGTCACGTCCATCCGGAACGGGGTGTCAGGCAGCAGCCCCACGGCCTCCAGCGGGAACACGGAGTACACCGCGCCCCCGGACGCGTCGTCGTTGGGGTGGCTGAGGAGATGTGGCAGTACAACCTCCAGGCCCGCTGCGCCCAGGGCGTCTTCAAGCCGTTGGGTGTGCTCCTGGATCGTCAGCAACTGGACACCATTCTCGCGGACCAGCCTCACGATGGCCGCCGCGTCCGCCTCGCCATACTCGGAGTTGAGGCTCATCACCTTCAGCGAAGCCGTGCCCGTCCCGGCTGGCAGTGCGACCGCTTTTCCGTTGTCCAGCGGGAACAGCCAGAACAGCTGCACCGCCAACAGCGCAGCCGTGGCGATGATGACCAACCACCGCCGCCCCACCACAGCAAGCACCAGGGCAAGCGCCGCGGGCAGCACCATCCACGGTGTGAAGGACAGCAACTGCACCACAAGGAGGGGCCATTCGGCAGGAATGGCACGGAAGATTGACAGCCCCGCCACCGGCAGCGATACCACCAGCGCCAGAACCGACCAGGCGATG
Source organism: Arthrobacter sp. WCS2018Hpa-7 (assembly GCF_031843805.1). NCBI lineage: Bacteria > Bacillati > Actinomycetota > Actinomycetes > Micrococcales > Micrococcaceae > Arthrobacter > Arthrobacter sp. WCS2018Hpa-7. Next base: position 198,859 of record NZ_JAVTJB010000006.1, on the reverse strand, counting down.
GATGCGGACCGCCGGGGACGGCGGGTTTCCGGAACTGCAGGAGCGGGAAGCGTCATGGGGATGAGTCTATGTATCAGCGGCGCCCCCGGACTCCATCCTTGGGATGAACTCCGGGTAGAGGGAGGCACCACGCTGCCGCTAGACTTGGGGGACCAGCTTTGACCCGGCCATCACCGGTGAGCTTCCGGAAGAACAGCGCTGACCATCTGCAAAGGGGGCAGGCGCCCAGTAGAGCCGGACGGGTAAGCCCGTCACAGCAGTAATGAGAGGCCGGTGCCGGCAGCTATCCCTTACCCAGGGATGCCAAGGTTTCGGTAAGTGAGGTGGTACCGCGGTACCGGTGTAGCTGTGACTAACAACAGCAAACACCGACGCCGTCCTCGCATCCTGACAGTCAACCAGCTATCACAGGATATGAGATGACCCACTACCCCAAGGCCTCAGCGTCTTCGTCCGGCACGCATGGCGTGTCCGCTTCCGTGAAGTTCCCGGAGATCGAAGAACGCGTCCTCAAATACTGGGACGAAGACGGCACCTTCCAAGCCAGCATCGACCAACGTGATGCGGGTAAGGACGGCAGCAACGAGTTCGTCTTCTACGATGGCCCTCCCTTCGCCAACGGACTCCCGCACTACGGTCACCTCCTGACCGGCTACGCCAAGGACCTCGTAGGCCGCTACCAGACCCAGCGCGGCAAGCGGGTGGAGCGCCGCTTTGGCTGGGACACCCACGGACTACCCGCAGAGCTCGAAGCCATGAAGCAACTGGGCATGACGGACAAGACCCAGATCGAAGCCATGGGCATCGATAAATTCAACGACGCCTGCCGCGCCTCCGTGATGAAGTACGCCAACGAGTGGAAGGCCTACGTCACCCGCCAGGCCCGCTGGGTGGACTTCGACAACGACTACAAGACCCTCAACGTCGAATACATGGAGTCGGTGCTTTGGGCCTTCAAGCAGCTCCATGAAAAGGGCCTGACCTACAACGGTTACCGTGTCCTGCCCTACTGCTGGAAGGACGAGACACCCCTGTCCAACCACGAACTCCGCATGGACGACGACGTCTACAAGAACCGCCAGGACCAGACGGTCACGGTCACGTTCCCCATCAAGGCAGGCGACACCGGTCTCTCCAAGGACCTGGCAGGTGTGCAGGCCATCGCCTGGACCACCACGCCCTGGACGCTGCCCACCAACCTGGCGCTCGCCGTCGGGCCTGACATCTCTTACGCCGTTCTGCCCGCAGGACCCAACGGCGTGAAGGCGGCCTCCGCTGAAGCGCCGGTTACCGGCAGCTTCCTGCTCGCTGCTGACCTGGTGGGGTCCTATGCCAAGGATCTGGGGTACGGTGATGGTGCCGACGGCGTCGCTGCCGCAACTGCCGCCGTTGTCTCCACCCACACAGGCGCCGAGTTGGCAGGCCTTGAGTACGAGCCGCTGTGGTACGACTTTGCCGATGCTGAGAAGTACGGGACGCAGAATGCCTGGCGTTTCCTGGTGGCCGACTACGTCACCACCACCGACGGTACGGGCATCGTCCACCAGGCTCCGGCCTACGGTGAGGATGACCAGAAAGTCTGTGAAGACGCAGGCATCCCCGTGGTCCTCTCCGTAGACGAAGGAGCCAGGTTCCTGCCGCTGTTTGCCCACGGCGAGCTGGCATCCATCGTTGGCCTGCAGGTTTTCGATGCCAACAAGCCCATCACCCAGGTGCTCCGCGCCGACGGCCGCCTTGTTCGCCAGGCAAGCTACGAGCACAGCTATCCGCACTGCTGGCGCTGCCGGAACCCGCTGATCTACCGTGCCGTGTCCTCCTGGTACGTTGAGGTCACCAAATTCAAAGACCGCATGTCCGAGCTGAACCAGGAGATCAACTGGATCCCGGGCAACGTCAAGGACGGCCAGTTCGGCAAGTGGCTGGATAACGCCCGCGACTGGTCCATCAGCCGTAACCGGTATTGGGGTTCGCCCATCCCCGTTTGGCAGTCTGATGACCCTGAGTACCCACGCACCGATGTCTACGGTTCGCTGGAGGACCTGAAGGCCGACTTCGGCCGTCTCCCGGTCAACAACGAAGGCCAGGTGGACCTGCACCGTCCGTTCATCGATGAACTGACACGTCCGAACCCGGACGACCCCACAGGTCGATCCACCATGCGCCGTGTGGAAGACGTGTTGGACGTCTGGTTCGACTCCGGGTCCATGCCCTACGGACAGGTGCACTACCCGTTCCAGAACGAGGAGTGGTTCGACACCCACAACCCTGCGGACTTCATCGTGGAGTACATCGGACAGACGCGCGGCTGGTTCTATATGTTGCACATCCTGTCCACAGCACTGTTTGATCGCCCGGCATTCCGGAACGTGATCAGCCACGGCATCGTGCTGGGCTCCGACGGGCAGAAGATGTCCAAGAGCCTGCGCAACTACCCGGACGTGTCCGAGGTCCTGGACCGCGACGGTTCCGACGCCATGCGCTGGTTCCTCATGTCCAGCCCCATCCTTCGCGGGGGCAACCTTGTGGTTACCGAGCAGGGCATCCGCGACGGCGTCCGTCAGGTCATCCTGCCGCTGTGGAACGTCTATAGCTTCTTCACGCTGTACACCAACGCATCGAACGGCGGTTCCGGTTACGAAGCGAAGCTGCGCTATGAGGGCTACGCCGACACGCTGGACCAGTACCTCCTGGCCAACACCGGGGACCTGGTCCGCAACATCACTGCCAGCCTGGACAGCTACGACATCTCGGGTGCCTGCGATGAACTGCGCAGCTACCTTGACATGCTCACCAACTGGTACGTCCGCCGCAGCCGCCAGCGCTTCTTCGACGAGGATGTTGACGCCTTTGACGCGCTCTACACGGCTTTGGAAGCCGTGTGCCGGGTGTCGGCGTCGTTGTTGCCGCTGGTCTCCGAGGAGATCTGGCGTGGTCTCACAGGTGGCCGTTCCGTGCACCTGGCCTACTGGCCCGACGCGTCCTTGTTCCCTGCCAACGCTGGGCTGGTGGAGGCCATGGACCGCGTGCAGCAGATCTGCTCCACTGGTTCCAGCCTGCGCAAGGGAGCCAACCTGCGCGTCCGCCTGCCGCTGCAGGAACTGACTGTTGTGGCACCTGGTGCAGACGCGCTGGAAGGTTTTGCCGCCGTCGTCGCTGATGAACTGAACCTGCGTTCGGTCCGCCTGCTGGACGCGGCAACTGCCTCGCCTGAGGAATTCGGCATCGAACAGAAGCTTGTGGTCAACGCCCGGGCTGCCGGACCGCGCCTGGGCAAGAACGTCCAACAGGCCATCAAGGGCTCCAAGTCCGGCGATTGGTCTGTCAATGATGCCGGTGTTGTCGTTGCCGGTGGACTGCAGCTCGAGCCGCACGAATACACGCTGGAGACTGTGGTTGCGGAAGCGGCCGACGGCGGCAGCTCGGCAGTAGCGGTGCTTCCTGGCGGTGGATTCGTGGTCCTCAACACCGAGGTCACCCCGGAGCTTGCCGCAGAAGGGCTGGCCCGGGACATGGTCCGCGCCATCCAGCAGGCCCGCAAGGACGCTGGACTCAACGTGAGCGACCGCATCCGCACTTCTGTGGAGGCCGCACAGGACGTCGTAGACGCCCTGGAAGCCAATGCGGAGCTCGTCAAGACCGAAACGCTGACCCTTGAGCTGGAGGTTCTGCTGGCCGGCGTCGACGAACCGCAGGTCACGGTCACCAAGGCAGGAGCCCGACCATGACTGACGAATTCTCGGTAGAGAGCGTCTACGCCGAACTTCTGGGCCGTGCTCCGGAAAACAAGATGGAACCGCGCCTGGCTCCCTTGTTCCGTGCCATGGACGTGCTGGGGGAGCCGAACAAGGCGTACCCGATCATTCACATCACCGGCACCAACGGCAAAACGTCCACGGCCCGCATGATCGAGGCCGGACTGCGTGCCCACGGACTGAGCACGGGCCGCTATACCAGCCCGCACTTGTCAAAGGTCACCGAGCGCATCAGCGTCGACGGCGAGCCTGTGCCGGACGCGACGTTCGTGCGCATCTGGGACGAAATCCGCCCGTACTTGGAAATTGTGGACAGCGAGCTCGAGTCCGACAACGAGCCCCGCCTGACGTACTTTGAGTGCCTGACCATTCTTGGCTTTGCTGTGTTCGCGGACCAGCCGGTGGATGTTGCCGTCATGGAAGTCGGCTTGGGCGGCATCACCGATGCCACCAACGTTGGCGACGGTCAAGTCTCCGTCATCACGCCGATCTCTTTGGATCACACGGATCTCCTGGGCGACACCACGGAGGACATCGCTTATGAGAAGGCCGGCATCATCAAACCAGGCGGGTTCCTGGTCAGCGCCGTTCAGCCGGTGGATGCCGCGCAGGTCCTGTTGGAGAAAGCCCGCGAAGTGGATGTGCCGTTCCGATTCGAGGGCGTTGAATTTGGTGTTGAGTCCCGCGCAGTAGCCGTTGGCGGCCAGGTCCTGACCATCCAAGGCCTTGCCGGCCGATACGAGGACCTTCTGCTTCCGCTCCATGGCGCCCACCAGGCTGAAAATGCTGCTGTGGCCGTTGCTGCCTTGGAAGCATTTTTCGGCGGAGGTGAGAAGGAACTCGATGCAGAGGTGCTTAAGGAGGCGTTCGGCAACGTGACCTCGCCCGGGCGCTTGGAGGTTGTCCGCACGGCGCCTACCGTAGTGGTGGATGCTGCGCACAATCCCGACGGCATCCGCGTCTCGGCCGAGGCCATCCAGGAGGCCTTCAGCTTCAGCAAGCTCGTGGTGGTCGTGGGCGTCTTGCGCGAGAAGGACGCAGAGGAAATCCTGAAGACCCTGAGGGATTCCCTCGGTGGACTTGCCGGGGAATTCTGCTTCACGCAATCCAACTCGGCTCGTGCCGTTCCCGCAGCGGAACTGGCCGAACTCGCCGTCGACCTTGGCTTCGGCGAGGACAACATCCACATTGCGGAGAGGCTCGACGACGCCCTTGAATGGGCCGTGGAGCGTGCGGAATCCAACGACGACCTCGCTGGCGGCGTCCTGGTGACCGGCTCCATCACGGTGGTGGCCGAAGCCAGGATCCTGCTCGGAAAGGCGGGTGCCTGAGCATGGCAAAAATGACCAAGGCGCAGCGTGAATGGCGGCCGGGCATGCCCAAGAAGCGCCGCTCCACCAAAGTGATGTTCGCATCCACCGTGCTCCTCCTCGAAGCCTTCGTCGCGTTCTTCGGCACGCTGGCGGTCTTCGGATTGAGGCGCGGGGAAGTGGCCCCCGGCCTCATCCTGGGCGTGGGCATCGCCCTGAGCGTGGTGCTGGTTCTCGCCTGCGCTGTGCTGTCCAAGCCCTGGGGAATCGCCGTTGGCTGGGCGCTGCAGCTGGTGCTGATCCTGACGGGCTTCGCAGAGCCCACAATGTTCATTGTGGGCATCCTGTTCGCCATCTGCTGGTGGTATGGGATCAGGGCCGGCATGAGGATTGACCGTGAAGCAGCCCAGCGGGACCGTGAGCAGGCTCAATGGGATGCTGCCCACGGTGACGAAGCAGACCCTCAAACCCCGTAAACTGGCTGGGAAAACCACCGACCAACCACATTGGAGCAACTGTGAGCATTGAACGGACCCTCGTCCTGGTCAAGCCCGACGGCGTCGCCCGCAACCTGGGCGGAACCATCCTCGCCCGGATCGAAGCCAAGGGTTACACCCTGGCGGAGCTGAAGAAGGTCAACGCATCCCGCGAGCTGCTGGAGCAGCACTATGAGGAGCACGTGGGCAAGCCGTTCTACGAGCCGTTGGTTGAGTTCATGCTGAGCGGACCGGTCATCGCGGCGGTCTTCGAGGGCCACCGTGTCATTGAAGGCTTCCGCTCGCTGGCTGGAACCACGGATCCCACCACGGCGGCTCCGGGCACCATTCGTGGGGACTTCGGCCGCGACTGGGGCCTGGCAGTCCAGCAGAACCTCGTCCATGGGTCTGATTCCGTTGATTCAGCAGAGCGTGAGATCAAGATCTGGTTCGCAGGCTAGCCACGCCTCGCCGAAACTACAGAAAAGGCCAATGTTCATCACGAACATTGGCCTTTTCTGTCATCTCGCGAAGGGGTTTTCCTAAGCGGAGGACCCCACGAAGATGTGGATGAACGAGAAGAAGATGGTGGCGATGACGGCAACGTACAGGAGCGCCACGATGATCCAGCCGGACTCGCCCAGCAGCTTTGCCAGGGCCGGCGGCGCCTTGATGACTCCGTGGGTGACATTTCGGATGGTTACCCACACAAACAACGGGATCATGGCCGCCCACACCACCATGCAGAACGGGCAGAGCACGTGGATGGCGTAGAGGGCCTGGGACCATAGCCAGATAACGAAAGCGAAGCCAAGGGTAACGCCCGCCTGGAGCCCCAGCCAGTAGCCCCGGGAGAACTTAGCCCCCGCGAGAATGCCCATCGCCGTGGTGATGATGACGGCAAAGGCAACGATGCCGATGAACATGTTGGGGAACCCGAACACGGAACTCTGCGGCGTTTGCATGACCGCGCCGCAGGAAACCCAGGGATTCACATCGCAGACCGTCACGTGATTGGGGTCCTTGAGTACTTCAAGCTTCTCCAGTACCAATGCTCCCGACGCCACCCATCCGATCACGCCGGTGATCAGCAGCAGCAACGCAAAGGGTTTGTCGCGGGCAGTCCGGGGGAGTGTTTCCTGTTGTGGACCTGCCTGCGTGGACAAGTCCTCCACGGCATTGGTGGATTGATTGGCCAGGTTTCCCCTGGCTGTGCTCGGCATCGCGGATCTGGTCCTTTTCAACGTACGGTCCGGCCATGCCGGTATGGGCTCTTGGGAGGATTGTAACTCCGGAGGCTGGGCGGTGACCCCAAGCTTCTGGTTGGCGCCTGCTCCCTGAAGCTGCGACACAGCGGCCTACCGTGGGAAGGTGAACAGGTGTGAGAGAATGAACATGGCCGGAACCCGATCCACATTCGGAATCCGGTCCGGTGACTTTGTTCCCAAGACCGCCAGTATGAGCTGGGCATGCCTGGATCACGTGATCCTTGGTGGGCCCGCCATGACAATGGACGGCACCTGGTTGTGGCAACAGAACAACGGGTTTCAGAACAATGGCGCCGGCTTTCCAGGGCTGCCGCACCCCAATGATGGTGCGAACCGGAAAGCATAAACCGACTTCTGTCAACGCCTGCGGGTTTTGACAATATTTGCCCCACTGGGCGCCGGATGTGGCGGTGTCGCTGGGGCAGGAGTGTTGCCACATATGGATAATGACCAGGTTGTAGCCGTTAATAACGAGGCAGCTCCCGCGGAAACTGCGGAAGTGCCAAAGAAAGCCACCCGGACCCGGCGCAAGGCTGCGCCCAAAGTTGCAGCTGACGCAGAAACGCAGGCCGCAGAAGCGCCTGTCGTTGAATCGACGGAGGCTCCTGAAGCAACGGATGCCCCCGCTGCGCCGGTACGCCGTACCCGTTCGCGCAAGAAGGCAGAATCCGCTGAGCCCCTGCCCGGCTTGGGTGACGACGTCGCTGCCGCGCCGGAAGTGGCCGCAGTGACCCAGCCCGAAGCCATCGCCGTGCCTGCCCCCGAAAAGCCGGTCCGCCGTCGTCGTACTGCCAAGCCCAAGGTTGAAGCGGAGGCACCTGCCGCCGATGCAGCAACCGTTGCTGCGGAAGGCACAGTTGAAGCCACCGTGGAAACCACGACGCCGGACGCCGCCTCCCAGCAAGGGCCGCCTGCTGCTGAAGCAGCTACCGTTGATGCGGCTCCTGTTGAGGCCACCCCGGAAGAAGAGGAAGCCGCTGCAGGCTCCGGTTCGCTCTTCATGGAGCCCGTTTCCATCACGTCCATGATTTTCCAGGCTCCGGACCTCACCACTGTTCCCCGCGTCGCCGCGGTGGAGGAGAAGGAAGAGGAGCCCGAGGAAGAGGCCGAGGCCGGTGCCGAGGATGAACTGGAAGATGCCGGCAGTCGTCGCCGCCGTCGGAGCCGTGGCCGCCGCGGCCGTCGCGGAACCGAACGCGAAGAGAATGAAGCCGGAGAGGGCACCGAGTCCGAGGACGAGGAAACTCCCGCTGCCGAAGCCTCCGACGAAGGGGTGACCTCGCGCCGCCGCCGTCGCCGCCGCCGTGGCGACCAGGACCTTGAACTGACCGGCGGCTCGGACGACGACCCGCCCAACACAGTCACCCGCGTCCGTGCTCCCCGCCCGATCACGGAAACGGCCCCCTCCAATCGCGTTACCAGCGTCAAGGGCTCCACCAGGCTTGAAGCCAAAAAGCAGCGCCGCCGCGAATCCCGCGAAACCGGTCGCCGCCGCCAGGTCATCACCGAGGCCGAATTCCTGGCCCGCCGCGAATCAGTGGACCGCCAGATGATTGTCCGCCAGCGTGACGACAGAATTCAGATCGGCGTCCTGGAAGACGGCGTGCTGGCTGAGCACTTTGTCTCCAAGACCCAGCAGGACTCCCTGATCGGCAACGTCTACCTGGGCAAGGTCCAGAACGTCCTGCCGTCAATGGAAGCTGCCTTCGTGGACATCGGACGCGGACGCAACGCCGTGTTGTACGCCGGAGAAGTCAACTGGGACGCGGTCAACCTCGAGGGCCAGCCGCGCCGGATCGAGAACGCGCTGAAGTCCGGCGATTCCGTCCTGGTGCAGGTCACCAAGGACCCTGTAGGCCACAAGGGTGCCCGCCTCACCAGCCAGATCTCCCTGCCCGGCCGCTACTTGGTATACGTGCCCGGTGGTTCCATGACCGGCATTTCCCGCAAGCTGCCCGACGTTGAGCGCAACCGCCTCAAGCGCATCCTGAAGGACCGTTTGCCGGAAAACGCAGGCGTCATTGTCCGCACGGCTGCTGAAGGTGCGTCGGAAGAAGAACTGACGCACGACATCAACCGCCTGCGCGCCCAGTGGGAAGGCATCGAAGGTCAGGCCTCCTCCACCAAGGTCCTGGCTCCGGAACTGCTCTACGGCGAGCCGGACCTGACCATCAAGGTGGTCCGTGACGTCTTCAACGAGGACTTCTCCAAACTGATCGTTTCCGGCGACGACGCCTGGGACACCATCGAGGCCTACGTGACCTACGTTGCCCCCGACCTTGTGGGCCGCCTTGAGAAGTGGACCAAGGACCAGGACATCTTCGGTGCCTGGCGCATTGACGAGCAGATCCACAAGGCACTGGAACGCAAGGTCTTCCTGCCGTCCGGTGGCTCGTTGGTCATCGACCGCACCGAAGCCATGACCGTGGTGGACGTCAACACAGGTAAGTTCACCGGCAGCGGTGGAAACCTTGAGGAAACCGTCACTAAGAACAACCTCGAAGCTGCTGAGGAAGTTGTTCGCCAGCTTCGCCTGCGTGACATCGGCGGCATCATTGTCATCGACTTCATCGACATGGTCCTTGAGTCCAACCGCGACCTCGTCCTCCGCCGCATGGTTGAGTGCCTTGGCCGCGACCGCACCAAGCACCAAGTGGCCGAAGTGACGTCACTGGGCCTTGTCCAGATGACCCGTAAACGCATGGGTACCGGCCTCCTGGAGGTCTTCGGTGAGCAGTGCGAGCACTGTGCCGGCCGCGGCGTGGTCACCCACGACGAGCCCGTGGAGCACCGCCGTGCCAACGTTGTGGCTGCCGAGCACCACCGCCCGCACACTGAGACGCAGCAACCTGCTGCCCGAACGGAACGCAAGCGCCGTCGTGGGAAGGGTGGGGGACAGGCTGTCGCCGAGGCTCCCGCGCCGGTCCACACCACTGCTTCCGCTCCTGCTGCACCACCTGCTGCCACCGAGCCGCAGGATCCTGCCAAGCAGGCCAAGGCAGAGGCAACTCGGGCTGCACTGGCAACGATTGCTGCTGCGGCCCACGCTGCCCACTTGCACGATGACGAAGTTCACCGTGCGGAAGAGCAGGCACGGGCCGCCGGCCAGCAGCAGGCAGCTGCTGGGGCTGCAGCACAGGCCGGGGCCGGAGAACAGGCTGCCCCTGAACCAGACCGGGACGCATCGGTTCGGGACGCACGTTCCACTCCGGTTCTGCGATTCGGCGGCGAAGAGGTTGCCCTGCCATTCGGGGAACACCATGAGGAACCTCCGGCCGCCAAGCCGGCCATGAGCCTGGATCTCCTGGCCGAAGCGTTCTCCCACCTTGGTGCGGCACCCGAGGCACGGCCCGAAACCGTGGTTCCTTCCAAGGCAGCCGCTGCACCGGAAGCCGCCGTGGCGCGGCCTGTAGATGAGGGCCCTGAAGCTGCGTCGGCGTCGAAGTCACGCAGTGGGCGCCGCAACCGCAGTGCGAGCCGCGCCCAGGGCGCAGCCAACGAGACCAGCGTTGAGCACCACGAGGTAACAGCTACGGCAGCGCGTGGAACAGCTCACGAGGCCAAAGCACCGGCTGAGCCTGCCAAGAAGGTGGTATCCGAGGAACCCATCATCCTTGGGGTTGGCGTACCTGCTTCGGAGCTCTAGCATCTGATCCGCAAAGGCCCTGCAGTAACCGTCACCGGCGGGTACTGCAGGGCCCTTTGCTGTCCGCGATCAAGGGTCACATCCGGTCTTCTGCGTGGCGCAGTTCCCGAGCCGTGCTGCTTCCCGGCTACGCTGGTGGACTGACACGGGGTGCCGGGCATAGGGCCAGGCTGAGATCCAGACCCGTTGAACCTGTCCGGTTAGCACCGGCGAAGGGATGTCCCCATGACGTCATCGTCGTATTCTCCCGTGTACCCATTGGTATTTTCCGGCCGTGAAACGCCCCGCGTACTGAGCATCGCGGGCTCGGACCCCTCCGGCGGTGCCGGTATCCAGGCAGACCTTAAGAGCATTGCCGCGCTGGGCGGGTACGGCATGGCGGCGATCACCGCGTTGACGGCCCAAAATACGCTGGGTGTCAGCGCCGTCCACGTTCCTCCGGTGGAGTTCCTGCGGCAGCAATTGGAAGCGATCAGCTCGGACATCGCCATCGATGCCGTCAAGATCGGCATGCTGGGTGACGCAGCGGTCATCGATGAGGTCCGCGCCTGGCTCGAGGCGGTGCGTCCCGCCGTCGTGGTCCTTGACCCGGTGATGGTGGCCACCAGCGGTGACCGCCTCCTGCGAGGCTCTGCCGAGCAGGCCCTGGGCGCGCTCCTGCCCTTGGCGGACCTTATTACCCCGAACCTCCCGGAGCTCGCCATGCTGTTGGGGGAGCCTGAAGCTGCTGATTGGGAGTCGGCGTTGAACCAAGGCAAGCGGCTGGCAGCTGAGTGCGGCAACACGGTCCTGGTGAAGGGCGGACATTTGGCAGGGACGGAATGCCCGGACGCGTTGGTCAACACCAGCGGACTCCTGCGCCAGGACGTCATTGAGGTAGCAGGACCCCGCGTGGAAACGAAGAACAGCCACGGCACGGGCTGTTCGTTGTCGTCGGCTCTGGCCACTGTCCAGGCCCGCACGGGCGATTGGGAAACTTCCTTGCGCGAGGTCAAGCCGTGGTTGCTGAAGGCGCTGCTTCATTCGGACAGCCTCGATGTAGGCCAGGGAAGTGGGCCGGTCCACCATTTCCACCACCATAAGAGCCTGAGGCCGGGGGAATTTGCGGCGGCCCTGTGGAAGGAAGCCACTCCGGAGCTCGAGGCAATCTACAGGCTCAGCTTTATTGACGGCCTGCAATCGGGCGACCTCCCGGAAGCAGCGTTCAATTACTACCTTGCCCAGGACGCCATCTACCTCAACGGCTACTCCAGGGTCCTGGCGCGAGCGGGCGCCCTTGCACCCACTGAGGAGGAGCAGCTGTTCTGGGCCAGAGCGTCCCAACAGTGCCTGGAAGTCGAATCGGAACTGCACAGGAATTGGCTCAGCACCCGGGAGGCATCCTCGGTAACCGGGCCCGTCACCAAGTCCTATGTGGACCACTTGCTGGCATCAACGGCCACCGGCAGCTACTCAGTGGTGCTGGCGGCCATCCTGCCGTGCTACTGGCTCTACGCGGAGGTGGGCCAGCAGCTCCATGCATCCTTCGTGGACGCTGGATCCCCGGCAGCGCATCCCTATGCGGACTGGCTCAGGACCTACGCCGATGAAGAGTTTGCTGCAGCCACCAGGAATGCGATCAATTTCACGGACGCTGCTGCAGCGGCAGCTTCCGAGGGGGAGCGGGCAGCCATGGTGGAGGCTTTTGCCCAGTCCTGCCGCTATGAAACTGCGTTCTTTGACGCTCCGCGGCTTTTCGCCTGACGGGCTCTGTCCGGGCTTTTTAGTCCGGGTTGCCGGATCGCCACAGCGCGTCGCGGGTCAAATCACGTTAATCGCCCCAAACCCTGTAGGCTGTATGGGCACGGTGCAGGGAGAGTCCGTTACAACTGGTGACGCAAGTCACGTGGTAGCCTCCGGACCCGGCCTCATTTGCAGCTGAAGGTCAAACTAGCGTAATCTTGATCTTCGGTGCTTACGCCAACACTTGGGTTATGCCCCTTGGAATTGTTCAAGGGATGACTCGCGGACTTCGATCAGAAGTCCACGGCGTTGAGGCACAGCGCGAACCAAGCCTGATTTCGGTTCCAGGTTCCGCACGCAAATTTAGTTATAAACGTCGAGAGAAGTGAGTACCCAAGTGGTGTACGCGATTGTCCGCGCAGGCGGCCGCCAAGAAAAAGTTTCCGTTGGAGACTACGTAACGCTTAACCGCGTCCCCGGTGGAGCCGGCAGCACGCTTGAGCTGCCCGCCTTGCTCCTGGTTGACGGCGAGAAGGTCACCTCCGCAGCTGCGGAACTGGCCAACGTCAAGGTTACTGCTGAGATCCTCGAGGACCTCCGTGGTCCGAAGATCGTCATCCAGAAGTTCAAGAACAAGACCGGCTACCGGAAGCGTCAGGGTCACCGTCAGGAACTGACCAAGATCAAGATCACCAGCATCGCGTAACTTTCGTTACCCGCTGTTCAGGTTTTTCAGTTTCCCCAGAAATTTAGAGGCAGGCATTTCACATGGCACACAAAAAAGGCGCGAGTTCCACTCGCAACGGTCGTGACTCCAACGCACAGTACCTGGGCGTCAAGCGCTTCGGTGGTCAGGTAGTCTCCGCAGGCGAAATCATCGTTCGCCAGCGTGGCACGCACTTCCACCCGGGTGCAGGCGTAGGTCGCGGTGGCGACGACACACTGTTCGCCCTGCAGGCCGGCTCGGTTGAGTTTGGTACTCGCCGCGGTCGTCGCGTAGTGAACATCGTTGCTGCTGCAGCTGCAGAGTAACAACAAGTTCTGAACCGGTGGAGGGGGCCAAAACGGCCCGCTCCACCGTTCTTTTAACCGCATTACAATCGACTAGGGCGCCCCCGGCGCGCTGGTTTTTGCAATAACGCTGGCAACAGCAACAAACGCTGTAAGACAGCAACTGAGGAGATTCACGTGGCGAGCTTTGTAGACCGGGTAGTCCTGCACGTATCCGGCGGAACCGGCGGCCACGGCTGTGTCTCTGTAAAGCGGGAGAAGTTCAAGCCGCTCGGTGGCCCCGACGGCGGCAACGGCGGCAACGGTGGCGATGTCATCCTCCGGGTGTCCGCCCAGACCACCACCTTGCTGGACTACCACCATGCACCCCACCGCCACGCCACCAACGGTGGCCCGGGCATGGGCGACTGGCGCGGCGGCAAAAACGGCGAGACCCTGATTCTTCCGGTCCCTGACGGCACCGTCATTAAGACCAAGGACGGCGAAGTCCTGGCTGACCTCGTGGGCGAGGGGACTGAATACATTGCAGCTGCAGGCGGTCAAGGCGGCCTGGGCAACTCTTCCCTTTCCTCCCAGAAGCGCCGCGCACCCGGCTTCGCCCTGTTGGGCATCGAAGGCGAATCCAGCGACATCGTCCTGGAACTGAAGTCCATTGCCGACATCGCGCTGGTTGGGTTCCCGTCAGCCGGCAAGTCCAGCCTGATCGCAGCCATGTCTGCTGCCCGGCCGAAGATCGCCGATTACCCCTTCACCACACTCATCCCCAACCTTGGCGTGGTCCAGGCGGGAGAGGTCCGTTTCACCATTGCCGATGTCCCCGGTTTGATCGAGGGTGCCAGCGAAGGCAAGGGCCTTGGGCACAACTTCCTGCGCCACGTAGAGCGATGCGCGGCATTGGTGCACGTCCTCGACTGCGGAACCCTGGAGTCGGACCGGGATCCTCTGTCCGATCTCGCCATCATTGAGGCCGAGCTCGAGAAGTATGCGGTTGACATGAGCTACGCCGGTGTTGACGGCGAAGTTGTTCCCCTGAACGAGCGCCCCAAACTGGTCGTCCTGAACAAGGTTGACTTGCCCGACGGCAAGGACATGGCCGAGTTCGTCCGTCCGGACCTGGAATCGCGGGGTTACCGCGTCTTCGAAGTCTCGGCAACCAGCCACGAAGGCCTGCGCCAGCTCGGATTTGCCATGGCGGAGATCGTCAAGGCTGCGCGCGATGCCGTGGCAGTCGCACCTCCCAAGGTGGCGCCGCCCGTCCTTCGTCCCCGCGCGGTCAACGAGTCCGGTTTCAAGATCCGCCGCGAAGAAAAGAACCTCGAACCGCTGTTCCGCGTTCTGGGCGAAAAGCCTGTGCGCTGGGTCAAGCAGACCGACTTCACCAATGAGGAAGCCATTGGCTACCTTGCCGACCGCCTGGCCAAATTGGGCGTCGAAACTGAACTCTTCAAGGTTGGCGCCAAGCCCGGCGACACCGTGGTCATCGGTGAAGACGATGGCGTGGTGTTCGACTGGGAGCCCACCATGATGGCCGGTGCCGAGCTTTTGGCAACCCCCCGCGGTACGGACATCCGCGTTGCGGACATCGGCGACCGTCCTACGCGTTCGCAGAAGCGCGATGAGCAGATTGAGCGCCGCGAAGCCAAGGCAGCCGCACGAGCAGAGCTTGAAGCAGAACGCAAGGCCGGCATCTGGACTGAATCCGTCAGTGGCCGCCGCGCGCAGACCGTGAGGGAGAGCACCCTGGACGCCGGTGATGACGACTAGGACCGTCGACGTTCCGGCCACGGCCGACGGTCTGGAACGCCAGGCCCTCGCCACCGCCAAACGGATTGTGGTCAAGGTGGGGTCCTCTTCCTTGACCAGCATCAAGGGCGGTATTTCCGAGAAATCCCTTGCGGGACTAGTGGACGCCCTGGCCGAGAAGCGCAATGCCGGCACCGAGATCATTCTGGTCTCTTCGGGGGCCATCGCTGCAGGCCTGGCTCCTTTGGGTCTGGCCAAACGGCCCAAGGACCTGGCCACGCAGCAGGCTGCCGCGAGTGTGGGCCAGGGACTGCTCATGGCCCGTTACACCCAGGCGTTCAGTGCCCATGGCGTCACCGTCAGCCAAGTGCTGCTGACCGCGGATGACCTCATGCGCCGCACGCAGCACACCAACGCTTTCAGGGCGTTGGACCGTTTGCTCAACCTTGGCGTGGTGCCCGTGGTCAACGAGAACGACACCGTGGCCACGCACGAGATCCGCTTCGGCGACAACGACCGACTGGCCGCTTTGGTAGCTCACCTTGTCCGCGCGGATGCGCTGGTACTGCTGTCCGACGTCGATGCCCTTTATGACGGTCCGCCGTCCCAGGGTGCCAAGCGTATTCCGTTGGTTCAGGGTCCCCAGGACCTTGAGGACGTCACCATCGGCAAGGCCGGTAAGGCCGGCGTCGGAACCGGTGGAATGATGACCAAGGTGGAGGCGGCGTCGATAGCTGCCGGCTCCGGTATCCACGCTTTGGTAACGTCGACGGCCAACGCTGCGGCCGCCTTGGCGGGGGAGGACGTGGGAACCTGGTTCTCCGTCAATGGCAACCGCAAGCCGGTCCGCCTCCTGTGGCTGGCGCACCTGGCGACGGTTCAGGGACGCTTAATGCTCGACGACGGCGCGGTTAAAGCAGTGCGCGAACGGCACAGGTCTCTCCTTCCCGCGGGCATTTCTGAGGTCAGCGGAGATTTCGAAGCCGGCGATCCCGTGGAGATGGTGACCCATGACGGGACCGTGGTGGCGCGTGGGCTGGTGAACTACTCCTCGGAGGAACTTCCACGCATGCTGGGCCGGACTACCCAGGAGCTCGGGCAAGCGATGGGCCGGGGTTACGACCGCGAAGTTGTTCATGTTGATGATCTGGTGCTCTTGCGGACGCCGCGCTCATCTAAACTTGGAGCATGACTGAAGCGCTGACCCCTGATGCCCCTGTGATCTCCGACGTTTCCGGTGTTCCCGGACAAACGCCGGAGAACCCTGTGGCAGGCGGCGCTCCGCTCTCCGCGGAGGATGTCCAAGCCGCCGTTCATGCCATTGCCGACCGTTCCCGCAAGGCTTCCCGCCGCATGGGTCAGGCGAACCGTGCCTGGAAGGACCGTGCGCTCCGCGCCATCGGAACAGCCCTGGTGGAGAATCGGAAGCATGTTTTGGAGGCCAACGCCAAGGACGTTGCCGCAGGCCATGCCAATGGCACGTCCGCAGCACTCCTGGACCGCCTCACGCTGACTCCTGCCCGGATCGATGGCTTGGTTGCGGCCCTGGAGAATTTGGCGGGCCTGCCGGATCCCGTGGGCAACGTGGTCCGCGGACAGACGCTCCCCAACGGCCTTCGCCTGCGCCAGGTCAACGTACCCATGGGTGTTGTGGCCGCCATTTACGAGGCACGGCCGAACGTAACCGTGGATATCGCCGGCTTGGCCCTGAAGAGCGGCAATGCCGTGATTCTTCGTGGCGGGTCCGCAGCGGCGAACACCAATGAGGCCTTGGTTCGGATCCTTCGGGAAGCACTGGACTCGGTGGGCCTGCCGGCTGATGCTGTCCAGACCGTGGACCAGTACGGCCGTGAAGGTGCCAACGTGTTGATGCGTGCCCGCGGACGCGTGGATGTCCTCATTCCGCGGGGTGGGCGGGACCTTATCCAGACAGTGGTGACCAACTCTGCCGTGCCCGTTATTGAAACGGGTGAAGGCAACGTCCACATCTTCATCGACGAGTCCGCGAACGAAGAAATGGCCGTGGAAATTCTTCTCAATGCCAAAACGCAGCGTCCCAGCGTCTGCAACACCGTGGAGACCCTGCTGGTGCACTCGGGTGCGACGGTGCTTCCCGCTGTTGCCAAGGCATTGCGATCACAAGGGGTGACGCTCCATGTGGACGAGAGGATCGCCGCTGCCTTAGGCAAGGACGTCGAAACCGTTCCCGCTGACGACGACGATTGGGCCACCGAATACATGGACCTTGACCTCGCAGTGGCCATGGTGGACAGCCTGGATGAGGCCGTCAACCACATCCGTACGTGGACCACGGGACATACTGAAGCGATTCTTACCAACAACCTGGCCAACGCCGAGAAATTCATCGCAGAGATTGATTCCGCTGCTGTGATCGTCAACGCCTCCACGCGGTTTACCGACGGTGGCGAACTGGGCCTCGGCGCCGAAGTGGGTATTTCGACGCAGAAGCTGCACGCCCGGGGGCCCATGGGCCTCACGGAGCTGACCACCACCAAGTGGATCGTCCAGGGCGAAGGCCAAGTCCGCGGCTAGCAACGCGGTAACATAGAACAGAAGTCCGGAACGTCGGGAAGCCCCGCCGTGCAAAACATTTGAGAACCAACTAGGGGAGAAGATGCTGTTTCAGCAGATCGCCACGTCCATTGCCGCCCAAACTGAAGGCGGCGGCCACGAGGAACTTGCACCCCTGTGGGCAGAGCCGTGGGTCTTCGGCATCGTGATGTTCGCTTTCCTGCTTGTCCTCATGTTCATCACCCTCTCCTACACCAACCTGGGCAACCGCCACGAGGCTGTTGAAGAGCACGCTGACCCGCACCGCCAGCACCCGAACAAGCACACCCACGGGCAGGGCCACTAACATTATTGCCGCAACACCACGTGGGGAGTCGGGGCGTAGGCTTCGGCTGGGCGTGATGGGTGGAACGTTCGATCCAATCCATCATGGCCACCTTGTGGCTGCCAGTGAAGTAGCAGCCAAGTTCGGACTCGACGAAGTGGTTTTCGTGCCTACGGGACAGCCGTGGCAGAAGTCGCACAAGCTTGTCAGCGAGCCGGAGCATCGGTACTTGATGACAGTGATTGCCACCGCATCCAACCCGCGGTTCACTGTGAGCCGGGTGGACGTTGACCGTCCCGGCCCCACGTTCACCATAGACACCCTGCGTGACTTGCGGGCCCAGCGTCCTGACGCGGACCTGTTCTTCATCACCGGCGCGGATGCCCTGGCCCAGATCCTGTCCTGGAAAGATGTGGACGAGTTGTGGTCGTTGGCGCACTTCGTCGGGGTGACGCGTCCCGGACATGAACTGAACGACCTCGGACGGACTGATGACGTCAGTTTGCTCGAAGTTCCCGCCATGGCGATCTCCTCCACGGATTGCCGGATCCGCGTGGGCGCAGGCAACCCCGTCTGGTACTTGGTGCCGGACGGAGTTGTGCAATACATCGCTAAATATGGTCTGTACGCGCCCCAGCCCGTGGCAGGGGAACTGACGCCCGTACTGTCCGGATCAGACGACCAAGCACGTACTGAATGAGTTTTGAATGAGCAGCCAGGAACAGCGACCCATCCGCAGCAGGCGTGAGCTTCGCCGCGCCCGGGAAGAGCAGACGGACGCCACTGCGCAGCCAGAAGCCACTGCGCAGGCAGACGCCACCGCACAGGCAGACGCCCCAGCGGAGCCGAAGTCGCAGCCAGAAACTACCCCGGAGCCCAAAGCACCGGCAAAAGCCGACGTGAATTCCAAGACACCCGCCACTGTTGACGCTGCTGGTGCTGACCGTCCGGCTGCCCGTAACCGCCGTGCTGCTGATGGGCCGGTGGATGCCGTAGGAACCGCAGCGCAGGAGCGATCCTCCCAGGTCCGGGCACGCGACCGCGCAGCTCTGCGGACCATCAAGGAACTCGCGGACAAAGAAGAGCAGCTCTCCGGAGGTGGGCCTCCCACGCGGCGCCAGCTTCGACTTCAGCAGCTCCAAGCCGAAGTTGCCACGTCAATGAACCCGATCGTTCCGGCGCCGGGCTCCGCGCAGGAAGCGGCAAAGCCCGGGGTCGCCAAGTCCGGCACAGCAAAGTCCGAAGCTCCGAAGTCTGCGGAAGCAAAGCCCGCGGTCGCCAAGTCCGGCACAGCAAAACCCGAGGCCGCCAAAGCTGAGGCCGACCACGGAATCGCCAAGGACAAAAGCACGTCGGGGGGCCACGAAACTCCTGCTGACAAGACCACGCCCAAGATCAAGGCCCCGGAGGACGGCCCGGAATCCGGAATGTCTGTGGAGCAGGCGCTTGCTGTCCGTGAGTTGATCGCGGCGCAGGTCCAGAACCAGACGTCCAAGCTGGAGCACATTGCTGAGCAGGATCCGTTGGCTGTTGATCCAGCGGTCTTGGCGGAGCAGATTGCCTTGGCCGAACGTGCGGCCGTGTTGAATAAACGCGCTGCAGCCAAGCAGAAGCTTGCCGAGCAGAACAAGGCTGAGCAGAACAAGGTCGAGCAGGCAAAGTCTCCAGCGGCTACGTCAGGTCCTTCCACGGCCAACAACCTGGCCATGGTGACTCCTTTGGAGTTCGTCAAGGTTCCTGGTGTTGAGCGTCCGGTCATGAAGCGTCCCAGCACCACGTTCGTGCCGTTAATCACCTCGGCAGGGCCCACGCTGGATGACCCGTCCCAGGTCAAGAAGCCAGGTTCTCGGGGCCGCGCGGGAGTTCTTGCCCGAGCGGAAGCTGTTGCCAGGTCCGCCAGGAAGAAGCCGGTTGCGCCGGTGGAGCACAGCGAAGAGACGCAACGACCTCCCGTTTCCGCCAGTACGGCTTACGGACTTGATCCGTTGGACGTCAATACTGCAGGACTTGCCAGGGCGCAGCGCGGCAGGCTGCTGCAGTACGGTGTTTTGGCTCTGGGCCTTGTTGCGCTCATCGTCGGCATCATCATGATCACCAGCGGCTAGTTCCGCTTTATCTCGGCATACGCCAAACCAAGGCCACAGGCCACAACAAGGAGTCCCCGTGTCTGCACATGAACAATCCATCACCCTCGCCCGTCACGCCGCGCGTGCCGCGGCCGATAAGCTCGCCGAAGACATCGTTGCGCTGGACGTCAGCGAGCGGTTGGCGCTCACTGACATCTTCCTGATTGCTTCCGCTCCTACCGAGCGCCAAGTCAATGCAATCGTTGATGGCATTGAGGAAGAGCTGCTCAAGCAGGATCTTCGCCCCGTGCGTCGTGAGGGCCGCTCTGAAGGCCGTTGGGTTCTGCTGGATTACGCGGACATCGTGATCCATGTCCAGCACGCCGAAGACCGCGTGTTCTATGCACTGGAGCGTCTGTGGAAGGACTGCCCTGTGGTGGACCTGGAGCTCGGTGACGATGCCTCCGCCAAGGTTGTTTCCGCGGAGGACTCCGAGCACTAGGAACTCACGGCAACCGAATATGCCCGATTTGGAATTTTCGGAAACGCTGTTCTAAGATATTTGAGTTGCTTCGGCGCGGATGGCTGAAATGCTGAACGCGAAGCAGCAAGAATATGGGGCTGTGGCGCAGCTGGTAGCGCACCTGCATGGCATGCAGGGGGTCAGGGGTTCGAGTCCCCTCAGCTCCACCATCAAGGGTCCTGCTTTCGTCAAGGAAGCAGGACCCTTTCCTGTACCCGGAGACAATTGATCCGGCTGGCTGTGCCCGGGCTTACGCAGTTCGTCGCCGGCGACTCAAGGACTGTGTGTCTAGTTGCTTGTACCTGATGTCAAGGCCGGCAGCATGAAGTCCCACATCTGTTCGATCCTGGCCATGACGTCCTCCCGCGCAGTGAGGACTTCGGAGACCATCTGAACTCCGGTGAATGATGCAATCAAGAAGCGGGCGAAGGCGGCGGCATCCAGATCGGCGCGGACATCCCCCTCCGCCTGGGCGTGCGCCAGTAAGTGGTGGGCGGTGTTGATCCAGTCCTGATACGGGCCGGAGACGTCAGCTTGAAATGCAGAGGCCTCGAAAGTGAGCCGGATACCACCTTGGACAATCGGTTCATCCAGCAGTTGCTGCCCGAACATCCTGCAGAGTCCGATGATTTTCTCCAGCGCAGTGTCGTTGGAAGCGGCGATCTCCGAGCCCGCCGACTGGACCAGCGCGTGTTGCTCGGCGATGACCGCCAGGGCAAGCTCACGCTTGGACGTGAAGTGAAAATAGAGTGCGCCTTTGGTCACGCCCGCGCGCTTGGTGATGTCAGCCAGGCTGGCGTTTCCATACCCAATCTCCGCGAAGACACGGGCTGCGCCTTCAATGACTGCCAGTCGGGTGTCCTGCGCACGTTGCTGCATCGGTAGTGGCTGACCTTTCGAGCGATGTGGTGGGGCCGGATGATCTGTCACGGGATGCTGGCAGTGGCGCCTCTGGAACCCCACAACGCTATCACCGGGCAAAGGTGGGTCGCTCAATTAAACCGACTGGACGGTTTGGTTTCTGGAAGTATCGATCTTAGACTTCATGGGGGCGGGCTGGCCGACAGCGCGCTCCCAGGCAGCCGGTTTGGGGGAGGCGCGGCGGATTCGTCCAGCGCGCCTCGGCTGCCAGGTTCCATTGAGGAGCCGTAGCTGATAAGTCACGACTTGGGGTGACGCAGTTCACGTTCAGCCGATTTCGCTTCTCGATGGATTGTGGTTAGTATTGACGAGTTGCTTCGACGGGAAGAGAAAAACTTCGCCGGAAAATCAACAAATCCGGGGCTGTGGCGCAGCTGGTAGCGCACCTGCATGGCATGCAGGGGGTCAGGGGTTCGAGTCCCCTCAGCTCCACTTCGGAAAAAGACCCCGCTCATCTGAGCGGGGTCTTTTTGCATGTCCTGGAAGCTTGTCTCCTTTATGCAGGGGGGCGGGCGAACTCGGCGCCACTGACGAACTCCACACCTTGGAACGGTTCGTCGCCTACCACGTGAGCGTTGTGGCCCGGCGGGATCGTGTAGGAGTCGCCGGCAGCAATACTGATCTGGCCGCCGTCGTCGGTTTCAACGTCCAGCCTGCCGGAAACGCAGAATCCAACGTGGCTCAACTGGCAGGAGTCGGTGCCCACTACAGGTTTGATGCAGTCAGCCCAGGTCCACCCCGGCTCAAAGGTCATACGGCCGATTGTGTACTCTCCCACGGTGACGAGGTCCAGCACGGTCTTGTCCGGGCGGCGCGTCTCGTCGGGAGAGTTGTGGGACTTTACTTCAAGGTTCATGACAACATTGACACTCATGGCTTCTCGCAGGGGAGGGGGGAGCCGGATGATGGATGGTCCCGGTGCCTGGCTCCTTGGTCACCACGACGTGTGCCGGCCGCCTCTGTGATGGGCTTACCAAACTGACGGGACGACCAGGTGTTTACGTGCTGCACTCTCAGGTTCCTCCCAAGCACTGACAAAGTCGAGTCAAAAACGCAACGAAAGTGAGAACCTCCATCGTGACGGCATTGGAACTGGAAACCCTGTTTGGCTGCTTGAGCAGGTTCCCGGACGTCGAAGCGGACAATTTGCAGGCCTACGACGCCACTGACCGGATTTTGCTGGAAACAGCGGCAAAGATGGCGGGCCAGCACACCGACGTCGTCGTTGTTGGCGACCGCTACGGTGCCCTGACGCTGGGCGCGCTGGTGGGGCTCGGCGTCGGGCATGTCCGTGTTAACCAGGACCTTTTCACGGGGCGGCTCGCATTGGAGCGCAACGCAACTACGGCAGGTCTCGAGGGCCGTTTCACCCAGCATGGGCTAGGTCCGGAGTTGCTCGGCAACGCAGGGCTGGTACTT
Organism: Arthrobacter sp. WCS2018Hpa-7; assembly: GCF_031843805.1. Lineage (NCBI taxonomy): Bacteria > Bacillati > Actinomycetota > Actinomycetes > Micrococcales > Micrococcaceae > Arthrobacter > Arthrobacter sp. WCS2018Hpa-7. Next base: position 176,145 of record NZ_JAVTJB010000006.1, on the reverse strand, counting down.
GTTCAATTGCCGAAGTCGCTGGCTGAGTTGGAGGAAATCGCCGACGCCGTTGCCCGGTTCGCAGCGCCGGATACGGTGGTGCTGGCAGGTGGCCGCGTCAAGCATATGTCCACCGGTATGAATTCAGTCCTGGAGAAGTACTTTTCCTCTGTCCAACCACAACTTGCCCGGCAGAAGTCCAGGGTGCTCATTGCCAGGGATCCCCAACCGGTTCCGGACGCGCCACCGTTCCCCGTTGTTGAGCCATTGCAGGAATTGGGAATCACGGTCTGTGCACATGGTGCCGTCTTCTCGGGAGCCCGCCTGGATATTGGGACGCGTTACCTGTTGACCTTCCTGGACCGGATGCCGGCTGCCCGGCGCGTGGTGGACCTGGGATGTGGAACGGGGATCCTGGCCACCATGTATGCACGGCGCCATGAGGAGGCGAATGTGGTGGCAACGGACCAATCCGCCGCTGCTGTTGCTTCGGCCCGGGGTACCGCGGAGGCCAACGGGGTGGGAAGCCGGGTCGCCGTCGTTCATGATGACGCGATGTCCACGCTTGAACCCGGCAGTGCTGACCTCATCCTGCTGAACCCGCCGTTCCATGTAGGCGCCAGCGTCCATGCAGGCGCTGCGCTGAAGATGTTCCAAGCCGCCGGACGGATGCTGGCGCCGGGTGGGGAGTTGTGGACCGTCTACAACAGTCACTTGCAGTATCGGGGTGCGCTGGAGCGGCTGATTGGGCCAACGTCGGAGGAAGGCCGTAACCCGAAGTTCACGGTGACACGCAGTATCAAATCCTGAGCGCACCGTCATCAAGGCACGGTCCGGGAAGCTGTCGCATACAATTCAGTGGCATCGTTACCAACCTCTGACTTCGTCGCCAGCGTGTGCTCGTATCTGTGGGGCTGTGGGTATCGTACGATGCAGACAGAGACTAAATTCGACGAAGTTTTTCCGAATGACGAGGGGCATCAGTGACTGAGATCCGGCAGCCGACACCGAGGCGCGGAACGAATCTACCCCGTATGGGGGACTTCAATCTGACTGTCATTCTGGAGGCGATCCGGCGGTCGACGCAGGGACTCAGCCGTGTGGAGCTGGCACAGATTGTTGGACTTTCCCCCCAAACCATTTCCAATATTTCGCGGCGGCTGCTGGATCAAAAGCTGATCGTCGAGGCCGGCAAGGAAGGATCGGGGCCGGGCAAGCCGCGGACCATCCTGCGGTTGAACCCGGCTGGGATGTATGCCGTTGGTGTCCATCTGGACCCCGCCGTTATCACTTTTGTGGTTCTTGACCTGTTGGGCGACGTCGTCCGGCATTCCCGGATGTCCACCCCTGGCGGGGACCCCGCCGGCGTGATCACCAGCATCGCCGCGCAGATCAAGGTTTTGGTCGAAGAGTCGGGCGTGGACGCATCCAAGATCGCTGGTCTTGGCGTTGCAGTCCCGGGACCCATTGACCTGGATGAAGGCTCTGTGGTGGACCCGCCCCTGCTGACCCGGTGGAACCGGGTGCGTATCCGTGAGGCCTTGAGTGAAGCCACCGGGCTGGAGACCCTGGTTGACAAGGACGTCACCAGCGCAGCTGTTGCTGAAACCTGGGCAGGCGGCGCGAGCGGCGCCGGCAGCTTTGTTTTCATGTACATGGGTACCGGCATCGGTTGCGGAATCGTGCTCAACGATGAAGTAGTCCGTGGAACCTCCGGCAACGCAGGCGAAATCGGCCACATCGTGGTTGACCCTTCCGGTCCGTTGTGTGATTGCGGACTGCACGGATGTGTTAAGTCCTCCTGCATCCCTCAGGTCCTGGTGGCCGAAGCTGAAGCAGCTGGTGTCTTGGACGGTCACCGTGAGGGGGCAGACGGTCCCGAAGTCCAGGAGCGGTTTGCGGCCCTGTGCGACCAAGCCGACACTGGGAACCAAAAAGCCATTGCCATTCTGGATAAGTCGGCCACCCTTGTGGCCCGTGCAGTGTCCGTGGTGACCAATACCCTGGATGTGGAGCGCGTGGTGTTTGGTGGTCCCTTCTGGGGCCGGATGTCGCCCTATTTCCTGGAGCGGGTTCCGGAGCTGTTGGACAGGAACAATGCTGCCCGCATGATCCATGACCTCGAAGTTGTAGGAACCGGAGTGGGTGAGGATGTCGGCGCAATCGGTGCCGCATGCCTCGTTTTGGAGCACATGCTGGCACCGCGGGCGCAGCGGCTCCTTCTGGAAGGCTGAACCAGCGCGACGTTTGACGGATTGGAGCACCATGGGCCGCCCAATGAAGTTAGCCGGCTTGAAGCACGTGGCGGCGAAGTTTGCCGCCATCGCTTCAGTCGCCGCCGTAGTTGTGGGAGCAAGCTCCTGTTCGCCGACGCCTGATGCGGCCGGGGACAAGACGCTGAAGATTGTTTATCAGAAAACGGATGCTTTTACTGCCCTCGACGCCGTCATGCAGGACGCCAAGAAGGAGTTCGAAGCCGCAAACTCCGGGGTTGCCGTTGAGCTTCAGCCCATCCAGGCCAATGATGACGACTACGGAACCAAGCTTGCCCTCGCGCAGCGTTCCGCGGACACGGCGCCGGATGTCTTCTACGAGGACACGTTCAAGGTCCGTTCGGACGTCGACGCCGGGTACCTCCTTAAGCTTGATGCCTACCTTGAGAAGTGGGATGACTGGTCCCTGTTCAACGAAGCCGCCAAAGCGGCCGGCCGGGCAGATGATGGCGGAATTTATGCGGTGCCGCTCGGTACGGACACCAGAGCCATTTGGTACAACAAGTCAGTCCTTCAAAAGGCGGGCATTTCCTTGCCATGGCAGCCTCAGACCTGGGATGACATCCTTACCACGGCCCGTGCCGTGAAGGCCTCCGACCCCAACGTGATCGCCTTCAACATGTACGCAGGCAAGGGGACTGGCGAAGGCACAGTCATGCAGGGCTTCTATGAGCTCCTCTACGGGACAGACAGCACGTTGTATGACGAGAACGCCAAGAAGTGGGTGGTCGGTTCCCAGGGGTTTACTGACTCGCTGGCGTTCTTGAAGACCCTCTACGACGAAAAACTCGCAGTGAGCCCGGCCGAGGCCTTGGATGCCAACGTCTGGAAGAAGGTCTTTGGCGAGTGGTTCCCGCAAGGCAAACTGGCGGCCACCGTGGAAGGTTCCTATACGCCGTCGTTCTGGCAAAAGGGCGGGGCCTACGAGTGGGCAGGGTATGAGCAGGACATGGGCGTCGCGATGTTCCCCACCAGGAATGGACAGGAGCCCGGAGGTGTCAGCATGTCCGGCGGCTGGACACTTGCGGTGGGTGCGAAGAGCAAGAACCCTGACCTTGCCTTCCAGTTCCTCACCACTGCACTGAACAAGAAGAACGCGTTGGCTTACGACATCAACAATTCGCAGATTGCCGTCCGGACCGATGTCGCCGCGGAAGCTGATTATTTGGCAGCCAACCCGTTCGTCAGGGATGTCTCAGACCTGGTGGCCGTGACGCATTACCGGCCCGCCACTGCTGACTATCCGAAGATTTCCACCGCCGTCCAAGTGGCTACGGAGTCAGTGATAACCGGCAAGCAAAGCCCCGAGGACGCCGCAGCAGAATACGATGCCACCGTCCGGAAGCTTGTGGGTGAGGACAAGGTCCTGGAGAAATGACCATCCGCCGCGTTCTGCGGCACCTTCCGGTAGTTCCGTCGATTCTCCTGCTCGTGCTTTTCCTCGTGGCCCCGGTGGCTTGGTCGTTTTACGCGTCGTTCACCAATGCTGCGTTGACGGGCAAAGCAGCGCAGGACCCGCAGTGGGTGGGCGTTGATAACTATGCCCGGATGTTCAGCGACGACTCGTTCCCGCTGTCGGCCTGGCTGACAGTGGTCTTTGTCGCGGCGTCTGCGGTGGTGGGTCAGAATGTGCTGGGCCTGCTGATTGCGCTGTTGATGACGCGTTCAGGCAAGGTGGTCTCTTCAATAGTGGGTACAGCAGTTGTTGCGGCCTGGGTGCTTCCGGAAATTGTGGCCGCGTTTGCCGCCTATGCCTACTTCAACCGGGACGGAACCCTGAACCAAGTGGTGGGCATCGTCGGTCTCCACGGCGTGGACTGGCTGTATTCGTTCCCCCTGGTGGCGATCATCCTGGCGAACACCTGGCGCGGCACCGCGTTCTCCATGCTGGTGTACCGGGCTGCTTTGGCGGACGTGCCACGGGACATTTCCGAGGCCGCGCTCATGGACGGCGCCCGGGGGTGGCAGAGGCTCACGTTCATTACCCTGCCGCTGATCCGGAGCAGTATCACCACCAACCTGATGTTGATTACCCTCCAGACACTGGCCGTTTTCACCCTCATCTGGGTGATGACGGCAGGCGGTCCGGCCAACGCCAGCACTACCTTGCCGGTCCTGGCGTACCAGGAGGCGTTCAAGTTTGGCGACATCGGCTATGGAACAGCGGTGGCCTCGGTCCTGATCCTGTTGGGCATGGTGTTCGGTGCCGTCTACGTTCGGCTCCTGAGGGAGCGGCGCCCGTGACCATTAGGGGACTGCGGGCGCAGGACAAGACAACACGTACGACGACGGGTGGCACCTCCCGTTCCAGGGCCCGGCTGGGTGCGGATATCGCCCTTGCCGTGATCGGAGTCTGCTTTGTGGCGCCTCTATTGTGGTTGCTGCTGGCCGCCGTCGATCCCCAGGCCGGATACCAGACCAAGGTGCCATCGGGGCCTTCGATCGCCAACTTCAGTGCGGTGCTGACTCCTGAGCTGTTGTTTCAGCCGTTGGCCAACAGCTTGTGGTTGTCTGCCGGTACGGCCGTGGTGAACCTTCTTGCTGCCGTGCTGGCCGCGTATCCGTTGTCCAGGTACCAGTCCCGGTTCAACAAGCCGTTCATGTACACGGTGCTGTTCGGCACCTCGTTGCCGGTCACGGCCATTATGGTGCCCGTGTATGGGCTGTTCGTCCAACTTCAATTGTTGGATTCCATGGCGGCCACCATTTTCTTCATGGCAACCACTACTTTGCCCATGGCGATTTGGATGACCAAGAACTTCATGGACTCGGTTCCCTTGGAAATGGAGGAGGCTGCCTGGATGGACGGGGCGTCAGCCATGACGGCGTTGCGCACCATTGTCCTGCCGCTGATGAGGCCGGGGCTCGGTGTGGTGTTTATCTTCGTCTTCATCCAGGCGTGGGGAAACTTCTTTGTGCCCTTCATCCTGTTGTTGTCACCGGGCAAGCAGCCGGCGGCGGTGTCGATCTTCAGTTTCTTCGGCCAGCACGGAGCAATCGCTTACGGCCAGTTGGCTGCTTTTTCCATCCTCTATTCGGTCCCGGTGCTCCTGCTCTACGCGCTGGTTTCCCGGGGCATGGGGAACTCTTTTGCCCTGTCTGGAGCCATGAAGGGGTAGCCGGCGCTCAGTCGATGTCCTCGATGATCTCGCCGTAGGGGATGGATTCGTCCAGGTGGGCTTGGTGGCCGGTGGGTCCCCGGTTGAAAGTGATCCGGACCCCGTGGCGTTCGTCGGCGGCTGATTGCAGGAGAACGGGCCGAACGGCGTCGATGACGTGCTGGTCCTGGGAGGCGAGGTACTTCTGATAGGCGGCTGGTAGCTGATGCATGGCAAAAGGATAGACCTCGAAGGGCTGCATGGGGAGGGGTCCCCATTGCGGCCCTGAACAGGGAGGGCTTGGATAGAGTGGCCCATGGAGGCGGAAGCATCCGGTGCCCGGCATCGGGTTCCGGAGCCTGCCGGGAGACAGACACGCCAGCGAGGGGACCACGAGTGCAACAGACCACAGCCACGGCCGGAATCGATGCACCGGACATAGCCCGTGCCCAACAACTCGTCGGCAGCATCATCCGGAGTTTTGAGAACAAAGTGGTGGGCCAGGCCAGGCTTCGTGAGACGTTGGTCATCGGGTTGTTGACGGGCGGCCATGTGCTGCTTGAAAGTGTGCCGGGCCTTGCCAAGACCACGGCGGCCCAGGCCATCGCGGAATCGGTCAGCGCAGAGTTCCGCCGGATCCAATGCACTCCGGACCTGTTGCCCAGCGACATCGCAGGCACGCAGATTTTCGATGCTGCCAAAGGAACATTCGTCACCCAGTTGGGCCCGGTCCATGCCAACATCGTGCTGCTGGATGAGATCAACAGATCCAGCGCGAAGACCCAGAGTGCCATGCTGGAGGCCATGCAGGAACGGCAGACGTCCATCGGTGGCGAGTCCTACCCTCTGCCGCAGCCGTTCCTGGTGCTGGCTACGCAGAACCCCATCGAGCAGGAAGGGACGTACCGGCTCCCCGAAGCCCAAATGGACCGCTTCATGCTCAAGGACGTCCTGGACTACCCGAGCCCGGCCGAGGAAGCAGAAGTCATCCGCCGGATTGACGCCGGTGTGTTCGATGCCGACCAGAAGCCGCCGGCTGCTGCCTCACTGGATGCCGTGGTCCAGGTCCAGGGCCTCGTGCGACGGGTCTACATTGACCCCGCCATCGTCAGGTACATCGTGGGCCTCGCCTACGTCACCCGCAATGCTTCCCAGTATCTGGAGCCCAAGCTCGCCAACCTTGTGGAGTTCGGCGCCAGTCCCAGGGCCAGCATTGCCTTCAGCCAGGCAGCCAGGGCCCTTGCCTTGCTCAATGGCCGTGACCACGTGATTCCCGAAGACGTCAAAAGCCTTGCCCACCGCATCCTGCGGCACCGCATCATTCTCGGGTTCGAGGCTGTGGTTGAAGGTGTCCCGGTGGAAACCGTCATTGATGCCGTCGTGGCATCTGTCCAGACACCGTAGCGGGGATTGCCAGTGCCCAGCCTGCTTCGGCGGGTGAAGTCGAAGATGTTCATCTTCGCCCACCGGAGAACTTTGACCCTGCTCGACGGCGAATACGGCTCCGTTTTCAAAGGCCGCAGCCTGGACTTTGATGAGCTGCGGGCCTATGTTCCCGGAGATGAAGTCAGGGACATTGATTGGAAAGCCACCGCACGGCACGGATCGCCCTTGGTCAAAAGGTATGTGGCAGTTCGCCGGCACTCGGTGCTGTTGCTCGTCGATACCGGCCGCACCATGGCTGCCGAGGCTTTGTCCGGTGAGTCCAAGAAGGACATCGCTGTGCAGGCAGCCGGAGTGCTGGGGTATCTGGCGTGTCGCCACGGTGACGACGTCGGCCTCCTGCACGGTAACGGGACCACAACCCGGTATGTACCGCCCCGCAGCGGCGAGGAGCACTTGGAACGCTTGCTGCAGGAGCTTGATGCGAGCGTCGGCCTGGACGGGCCTGCCAGTTCCCTCGCGGAGCAACTGGACTATGTCCTGAGATACCTGAAGGGACGCTTGCTGGTTGTTGCCGTCGCGGATGAGTTCATGCCCGATGCCCGTACTGAGGGCCTGATGCGCAGGCTTCGAGGCAGGCACGAAGTCCTTTGGCTTACCGTGCGGGACGCGAACCTCACACCGGTGGCAGACAAAGGTGCCACGAACAGTATGGATGTGGGCACGGGGCAGGGAATTCCTCTGCCGCTGGCCGCCGACAGCAAGATCCAGGCTGCCTATGAAGCTGCCATGGTGGAACGCGGCGAACACCGCAGCTCCATCTTCCGCCGGCTGGGCATAGCCGAGGAACAAACCTCAGGCAGCGCGGACCTCTTGCCTGCCGTCTTTGCACTTCTTGAGAAGCACCGTTCGGGTGCACCAACTGCCAGGGGTGCCGCTGGGGGTGGCAACCGTGCAGGATGATGCCGGCTTCTTCGCGCCGCTGCAGTATCAGCCACAATGGCTCTGGGCCGGCCTGCTGCTGGTCCTGGTGGTGGGTGCCTGGTACGCCTGGATCTTCCGTCCCGCCCGCCGGAGACCGCCAGCCGGACAAAGACCGCAACATCAGGACCTGGACGCCCTGCGCTCCGCGTGCCTGACGGCCATCAACGCCACAGCAGAAGACGCCGACGCCGGACGAATACCAGTGCGCGACGCCCATCAAAGACTCAGCTTCCTCGTGCGGGAGTTCGCCGGGACAGCCACAGGGCTGCCCGTCACGTCCATGACGCTGGACGACCTCCGCCGCCAAGGACTCGAGAACCTTGCTGAAGGAATCGCAGGCATCTACCCCAACGAATTCGCCCGTGTGCCCATCCACCCCGTGGGGCACTCAGCGGAGGCTGCACGCCAAGTGGTGATCGGATGGAACTGAGCTACTGGTGGATCCTTCCCCTGACCGCAGCAGCGGTGGCCATCAACGCCTGGCTGTACCGCCGTCGTCGTCCTCCACAGGCCCGGCCCATCGCGCACGGTGACCGCCTGACCGACCTGCCGGAGTACCAGCACGCACTACGCAGGTACCGCCTGCGGCTGATGGTGGCAGTCATTCTGGGTGCCGTATTCCTCGCCGCCACCGCCACAGCCGCCGCCAGGCCCATCCTGCGCACCACGGAACAACCGGAAATCCGGAACAGGGACATCGTGCTCTGCCTGGACGTGTCCGGATCCATGACCAGTACCGACGCCGCCATAGCCACCGTGTTCCAGGAACTCGCCAAGGAATTCGACGGCGAGAGGATCGGCATGGTCATCTTCGACAGCAGCAGCGTGCAACTCTTTCCCCTCACCGACGACTACGACTACGCCGCCGAACAGCTCGCCGAAGCGAAGGAAGCCTTGGACAGCGGGGCAGGATCCTTCTTCGACGGCACCTGGAACGGTGCGGGCTCCTCACTGATCGGCGACGGACTGGCGTCCTGCGTGCAGAGCTTTCCCGATGACACAGGCGCCGCCGATGCCCAGCGCTCGCGGTCCATGGTGCTGGCGACCGATAATTTCCTCTCCGGCGAGCCGATCTTCGGCCTGGAGGAAGCGGCAGCCCTGGCCGCCGACAAAAAAGTGAAAGTCTACGCACTGAACCCCAGCGACATGGACTACGGCAACCAACCTGATGAACCCGGTGCCCAACTCAGGGCTGCCGCTGAGCGCACCGAGGGCTCCTACTTCACCGTGGACAGCGCTGAGGCCGTGCCGGGCATCGTAGGGAAAGTGCAGGAGACAGAAGCCACCAGCTACCGTGCAGCTCCTCAGGCGGTGGCAGCCGATGCTCCCGCCTGGCCGCTCGGGATCGCCCTGGTTGCTGGAACGGGCATGCTGGTACTTGGCTGGAGGCTGGAACCATGACCTTCGCCCCGGTCATCCCGTGGCCCCTGCTGATCCTGGCCGTCGCCGCCGTGCTGGTGTTCACTGTGCTGGCATTGACGCGGAGGAGACCGTGGAAACCGGGCCAGCCTGGACGGAGCCAACCGCCACGGAACGCGAAGCCGGCAGCGTTGCGGAGTGCCGCCGTCGTGCTTCTGCTCCTGGCCATGCTCCGGCCGGGCTGGCCCGGTGGACAGGCCACCACCGCCACCGCGGAGATGGACGTCTTCTTCGTGGTGGACACCAGCACCAGCATGGCAGCCGAAGACTACAACGGCTCCAATACCCGTCTGGCAGGGGTCCAACGCGATGTCATGGCGATAGCCAAGGAGCTCGCCGGTGCCAAATTCTCCCTGATCACCTTCGACAACAAAGCCGCCGTCCGCATGCCCCTCACCCGTGACGCCACCGCGCTGCAGACTGCCATGACCACACTGCAACCCCAAAACGCCCGATACGCCAAGGGAAGCAGCGTCACCGGTGCAGCACAGCTACTCAAAGATCGGCTTGCTGCAGCCAAGGAGCAACACCCTGGCCGGCCCGCTTTGGTCTTCTACGCCGGCGATGGCGAAAACACCAGCGCCGAGCAGCCTCCGGCACTGGACGCCGCCAACGTAGCCGGGGGAGCAGTCCTCGGATACGGCACCCCTCAGGGCGGACGCATGAAGGAAACCCCGGATGCCGACGCCGGCTACCTCACGGACCGCAGCTCCGACACCGCGCAGGACGCCGTTTCACGCATCGACGAAGACCAACTCCGCACCATCGCCGACCAACTCCGCCTCCCCTACGCACACCGGACCGGGACAGAGCCGCCGTCGGACATGCTCGGCAAGGCCCAGCCAGGTGCGCTCACCATCAGCGACGCGGACACCCCCGGACGCATTGAGCTCTACTGGCTGCTCGCCCTGGCTGCCTTCCTGCTGGTACTCCACGAACCACTGCGCCACCTCGCCGCACTCCTGAACCTCCGCCCTGCAGCAGCAAAGGAGCGCACACCATGACCCACAATGCACGACGACGGCGACTCCGGCTTGCGCTGTGGTCCGCGCCACCGGCCTTGCTGGTGCTCGCAGTTGCCGCGAAACTCCTCAGCGTGGGCGTCTTGGGTGGTACAGCCGCGGAGTCCTACCTTGCCGGTCAGGAAAGTGAGGTGGCCCGGGCTGCTTCCTGGCTGCATGCAGTGAACTTCGTGGAGCCGCACAAGGCACCGTTCGCCTCCGGGGACGCCCAGGTGCTGGGGGGTGACTTCGCTGCTGCACGGGAAGACTTTGAGACCGCTTTGCGGCTTGGCCCCGGTGATGACGAGTGCAAAGTCCGGGTCAACCTTGTCCTGAGCATCGAGAAATTGGGGGACGCGGCAGGGGGCGGGGACGCTGCCGCCCGGCTGTTTACCGAAGGTCTTGCTGCCGCGGAGGCATCGCCGCCGCAATGCCGTGCTGACGGTCCCGCGAACACCGCGGGGGAGGGCGCCGCCCTTGCCGCCGCAGAGGACCGGCTCACGAACAAAATTGCCGAGGGAAATTCCCAAAGCGGCAAGGCGCAACAGCCTTCCGGCGAATCCCCGGCCACGCCGCCACAGGAACAGCTCAAAGAGTTGGAGGAGAGCGCGCAACGAGCCCAACGGGAACGCTCGGAGGGGCAGGAACGTGGAGAATATCTGCGGAGTCCTGACGATGGCCCGCGTGTGGACAGGCCGTGGTGAACCTTTCACCGGCCGCCGTCGTTCGCTGTTAAAGCTGTTTACGACTCCCAGAGGATTTCGTCGTCCACCACGCCGTCTTCGTCAGCCGCGACTACCAGGAGCTCGTCAGTGAAATGAGATCCGAGGGTGAAGTCCAGGACAAAATACCGTTCCGGCTGTCCGGGGTAGATGGCGACGTGGCCGAGCTTGAGGGCCTTCAGGAACACATCATTGGTCAGTTGGCCCTTGTCCCGGACGCCGAACACCGATTCCAGCTGCTCGTCCTTGAGCTGTGAGCTGTGGAAATGCAGGAACTGTTGGGGATTGGTGCCGTCCTGGTCAAGCTCGTCGGCAATCATTTCCCTGACTTGGTCCACCAGTTCGGGCAGGAAGCGCAGCCTGTAATCCACCTTGCGCATGGCGGCCTCATCGAAGTGGTCGTGCGCGGTGACATTGAGGTCCAGTTCCAGCTGGTTGCCGGCGAGTTCGTGTCTCGCGACGAAGCAATGTTCACGCCCGTGGTTGAGCTCGATCTCCCCAAAATGTTTGCTCGCTACCTTGCCCATGTGATCAATCTAACCCCATCAACCGGCGGGTTCCAGCACTTGGGGATATTTCACCTGCGCCGTTGCGGACCCTTGACAGGCGCGGTTTTCAGGGGGTGAAGTCCGCTCTTACCCGATGTCTCCCGGAGGGTGTCGGCCAGCAGTTGTGTGAACAACTGCACTTGCGCCGTCCGCTTTTCGTTAATGAGCAGGGCGAAGACATTACGCGCCAGCCGAATGTCCGGGACGTCAAGGACAACGACGCCGGATGGCCGGTTGCGGAGTGCCAGTTCGGGTACCAGCGAGGCACCCAGGCCGGCGGCGGTCATCTCCAGGCTGGCGTGGAAGTCGTCGCTGTAGGCCACCACCCGTGGGTGGAGGTTGCAGCTGGCGAACAGGCGCTCAATCACGAGGGCGTCGCTGGTTCCGGGGTGGTGGACGATCCATGGCATGTCGGACAGGTGAGCGGCTTCTATCTCGGCGTCCTCCCGGATTTTCCAGGACGCCGGCAGCACCACCCTGAAGTCGTCGTCCCCGATCCACTGCCGTTCCAGGGAGTGCGGCCAGGCCAGTCCGGACTGTCCCACTTGGTAGACCAGCGCCACATCCAGTTCGCCGCCGCTGCGCAGGCCCTGGATGGTTTGGGCGGGTTCCGCCACGGAGACGCGGAGCTCAATGCCCAGTCCGTTCCACCGATCGTTCCGGAGGATCTCCGGCAACACGTAGGTGGCAAGGCTGGGGAAGATGCCCAGCCTCAGTTCCTGCGGGGGGGAGTCGTTGTTTCGTGAAGCCGCAGCCATGAGGGCCTCGACGTCGGTCAGTACCTTCGATGCGTGCCGGGTCATGGTCACGGCAGCTTCCGTGGGAACAACGCTCCGGGCAGAGCGTTGGAAAAGCTCGACGCCGGTATCGCGTTCCAGCGCCGCCATCTGTTGGGAGACTGCCGAGGCTGTGTAGCCAAGCTGGGCGGCGGCAGCAGCAAAGGAACCCAAACGGGTTACCTCCATGAGCGTCCGGAGGTGGAGGAGATTGACCATCAGCAGATTTTAGCTGTTCGCCACGCCACATTTTCAAAGTGTCACGACACGCCGTATCCCGGCGACACGCTGGAGATTAAATGTGGCTAAGTAGTCCACAGGGTGTGGATGACATCTCTCAATTTGGCGGAATCACGGACATTTTGAGGGCCCTCGCCTGTGGACGAGCGGTGGATTGAATGACATACTTGTAATACATCATCTTGGGGTTCCAGTTCGACGCTTGCACTACATGTAGTATCGATTTACGGATTGAGCGGGAAACCAGCACAAGACAAAATCAGAGCGTGTTGGCTGTCACGGCAGCCCGCGGGCCGGTATCGGATTCAGTAGCTAGTTCCGGTTGAGCCCGCCAGATACGAAGAGCGACAGACTTCAACTAAGGGGACAGGGATCATGACCGTAACGGTTTACACGAAGCCGGCCTGTGTTCAGTGCAACGCAACCTACCGGGCACTCGACAAGAAGGGCATTGCCTACCAGAGTGTCGACATCTCCCAGGACGCCGAGGCCCTTGAGCGCCTCAAGGCACTGGGTTACATGCAGGCTCCGGTTGTCGTCACCGAGCAGGACCACTGGTCTGGTTTCCGCCCGGACAAGATCGAGGAACTGGCCCAGGCCGTTTCCTCCGTGGCCTAAGTTTCATTCAAACTTCGCCACCACAGCACACTAAGAATTCCTATGTAGTCGAGGTGACTCCCATGGCACCGCTGGCAGCGGCACCCGTACGCGATGCTGCGGAAGCTGTGACCACGAGGAGTCACCTCATCTACTTTTCCTCGACCTCCGAGAACACCAAACGATTCGTCCAGAAACTGGGTACGGATGCGGCACGCATCCCGCTCTACGCCCAGGATGCTCCGCTTCAGGCCCTCGAACCCTTCGTCCTTGTACTGCCCACGTACGGCGGAACCAACGGCGAGGGTTCGGTGCCGAAGCAAGTCATCAGATTTCTCAACGATCCCAGGAACAGGGAACTGATCCGCGGTGTTATCGGAGCAGGGAACACCAATTTCGCGGACAACTACTGCGCAGCGGGGGACATCATCTCCGTCAAGTGCAAGGTGCCGCATCTTTACAAATTTGAACTCATGGGGACGCCGGAAGACGTTCAGCGGGTCAACGAAGGGCTGGAAAAGTTTTGGACACAACTGTCGCAGAAACAGAAGTAACCGGGGGCGCTGTGGACACGGTCAAGAAGCCGCTGCCTGAGGCTTTCAAGGGCTTGGGTTATCACGAGCTCAACGCCATGCTGAACCTGTATGGCCCCAACGGCGAGATCCAGTTCGAAGCTGACCGTGAAGCTGCGCACCAGTACTTCCTGCAGCACGTGAACAACAACACGGTGTTCTTCCATGACCTGGAAGAGAAGCTCGATTACTTGGTGAAAAACCAGTACTACGAGCGCGAGACCCTCGACCAGTACACGATGAACTTCATCCGCGACCTCTTCAACCGCGCTTACAAGAAGAAGTTCCGCTTCGAGACCTTCCTCGGCGCCTTCAAGTTCTACACGTCCTACACGCTGAAGACCTTCGACGGCAAGCGTTTCCTGGAGCGCTACGAAGACCGCGTCTGCATGGTTGCCCTGCACCTGGCCCGCGGCGACGAAGATCTGGCCAACCGCCTCGTCGACGAGATCATCGACGGCCGCTTCCAGCCGGCTACCCCCACCTTCCTCAATGCCGGCAAGGCACAGCGCGGCGAGCTCGTCTCCTGCTTCCTGCTCCGCATCGAAGACAACATGGAGTCGATCGCCCGCGCCATCAACTCCGCGCTCCAGCTCTCCAAACGTGGCGGCGGTGTGGCACTCTCGCTCACCAACATCCGTGAACACGGCGCTCCGATCAAGCAGATCGAAAACCAGTCCTCCGGCGTCATCCCCGTGATGAAGCTCCTCGAAGACAGCTTCTCCTACGCCAACCAGCTCGGTGCCCGCCAGGGTGCAGGTGCCGTGTACCTGCACGCCCACCACCCGGACATCCACCGCTTCCTGGACACCAAGCGTGAGAACGCTGACGAGAAGATCCGTATCAAGACGCTCTCCTTGGGCGTTGTGGTTCCGGACATCACCTTCGAGCTCGCCAAGAAGAACGAGGACATGTACCTCTTCTCCCCGTATGACGTTGAAAAGGTCTATGGCGTTCCGTTCTCCGATATTTCGGTGACCGAGAAGTACTACGAGATGGTTGACGATTCCCGGATCAAGAAGACCAAGATCAGCGCCCGCGAATTCTTCCAGACCCTCGCGGAGATCCAGTTCGAGTCCGGCTACCCGTACATCATGTTCGAAGACACGGTGAACCGGGCCAACCCGATCGATGGCAGGATCACCATGAGCAACCTGTGCTCGGAGATCCTGCAGGTTTCCTCGCCGTCCATCTACGCCGAGGACCTCAGCTACGAAACCGTGGGTAAGGACATTTCCTGCAACCTTGGTTCCATGAACATCGCCAAGACCATGGATTCGCCGGACTTTGGCCGCTCCATTGAGACGTCCATCCGCGCCCTGAGCGCTGTGTCCGACATGTCCTACATCAACTCGGTGCCGTCCATCGCCCAGGGCAACGCCCAGAGCCACGCGATCGGCCTCGGACAGATGAACCTCCACGGTTACCTGGCCCGCGAGCACGTCCACTACGGTTCCGAAGAGGGCCTGGACTTCACCAACATCTACTTCTACACGGTGCTGTTCCACGCTCTGCGCGCTTCCAACCGTCTCGCTATTGAGACCGGCCAGACGTTCGGCGGCTTCGAGAAGTCCACCTATGCTTCCGGCGAGTTCTTCGACAAGTACACCGAGCAGGCATGGGTTCCGGAGACAGACCGCGTCAGCGAACTCTTCGCCGGCCACCACATCCCCACCCAGGATGACTGGCGCGAGCTGAAGGCTTCGGTCATGGAGCACGGCATCTACAACCAGAACCTCCAGGCCGTTCCGCCCACCGGTTCCATCAGCTACATCAACAACTCCACGTCTTCCATCCACCCTGTGGCCGCCAAGATCGAAATCCGCAAGGAAGGCAAGATCGGCCGCGTCTACTACCCGGCTCCGTACCTGACCAACGACAACCTGGAGTACTACCAGGATGCCTACGAAATCGGCTACGAGAAGATCATTGACACCTACGCAGCTGCCACGCAGCACGTGGACCAGGGCCTGTCCCTGACGCTGTTCTTCAAAGACACGGCCACCACACGCGACATCAACAAGGCGCAGATCTACGCATGGCGCAAGGGCATCAAGACCCTCTACTACATCCGTCTCCGCCAGATGGCCCTCGAAGGGACCGAGGTTGAGGGCTGCGTCAGCTGTGCGCTCTAGTCAATCTTCGTTGGTTGGCTAATCGCGGCCTTGGCCGCATTCAAAACTAAAGATTACGACGGCGGGCCACCACCCGCCGTCGTAGGCTTATCTCAAGAAAAACCATCGCTTAAAGGGGATGAAATGACCGAAAAGGTCAAGCTGCTGACACACGTCGAGGCCATCAACTGGAACAAGATCCAGGACGACAAGGACGTGGAAGTCTGGAACCGGTTGGTGAACAACTTCTGGCTCCCGGAGAAGGTGCCGTTGTCCAACGACGTCCAGTCGTGGCACACCCTGACGCCGGACGAGCAGCAGCTCACCATGCGCGTTTTCACCGGCCTCACGCTCTTGGACACGATCCAGGGCACGGTCGGCGCTGTTTCGCTGATCCCGGATGCCATTACCCCGCACGAAGAAGCTGTGTACACCAACATCGCTTTCATGGAGTCGGTGCACGCCAAGTCCTACTCGTCCATCTTCTCCACCCTGTGCTCCACCAAGGAGATTGACGACGCTTTCCGCTGGTCCCTCGAGAACGAGAACCTGCAGAAAAAGGCGCAGATCGTCATGGACTACTACCAGGGCGACGATCCCCTGAAGCGCAAGGTTGCCTCAACTCTGCTGGAGAGCTTCCTGTTCTACTCGGGCTTCTACCTGCCCATGTATTGGTCTTCGCGCGCCAAGCTCACGAACACGGCCGACCTCATCCGCCTCATCATCCGTGACGAGGCCGTGCACGGTTACTACATCGGCTACAAGTTCCAGAAGGGCCTGGAGAAGGTTTCCGAGGCCCGCAAGCAGGAAATCAAGGACTACACCTTCGAGCTCCTCTTCGAGCTGTACGAAAACGAAGTCCAGTACACGCACGACCTCTACGACGGAGTCGGCCTGGCCGAAGACGTCAAGAAGTTCCTGCACTACAACGCCAACAAGGCCCTCATGAACCTCGGCTACGAGGCCATGTTCCCGGCTTCCGTCACCGACGTGAACCCGGCCATCCTGTCGGCACTGTCCCCGAACGCCGACGAGAACCACGACTTCTTCTCCGGCTCGGGTTCCTCCTACGTGATTGGCAAGGCCGTCAACACGGAGGATGAGGACTGGGAGTTCTAGGCTTGTGTTTTATTGAGGGCGGGCAGCGAGCAATCGCTGCCCGCCCTTCTTGTGTCTGCTCACGTTCTGGAGGGTCGGTGTCCGGGTAGTGGTGGGGCTTTGGATTGGTAGGTGTGTCCGGTGGGTGTGCTGATGTTCAGGGTGTGGGTGTCTGCGGGCAGGGCTTCTGCGGACAGGGGTGTGGCGGTCCAGCCGGGGTTTTCTTGGTGTGGTTGCACGCTTCGCAGAGTCCTGCGCCGTTGTCCAGGGTGGTGGTTCCGCCTAAGTGCCAGGGCACGATGTGGTCGATGTGCCGGATGGGCGCGTCGCAGTACGGCGTCCGGCAGGTATGGTCCCGGGCTTGGATGAATCGCCGGTGTCGGTGTGGGAAGAGCCGGGCTTTGGAGTCCATTGCCAGCAGGTCCCCGCTCCCGGGTGCGATGTAGAGCCGCCGGAGCCAGACCGTGAAGTCCTGATCCTGCTTTGTCGCGGCGCGTGTCGCGACCTGGGTTCTGGGCTCTTGTGCGCCGATGAGGGTTCTGGCCCACTGCGCGGGGACGATGCCGTAGCCGTGGAGCCGGGCCGGTTCGGCATCGCCTTGGAACAGGGTCCGGTCCGTCATGACGAGTTGGAGTTCAACCCCGGCCACCGCGCCGGGTGTGCCGGTGAGGCGTTCGGCCAGGGTGTCGGCCATGACCTGGCCACGGCCCCGGGGATCCCCACTGGAACGGGCAGCATCAGCAGCACGGGTCAACGCCGCATAGGCGGCGACGCCCTGGCCCACCGGAAGCAGCGCGGTCAGATACGTCATGGTGTCCGGCGCCGGGCGCAGACTCACCATCCGCTCCGTCGCGGCATGACTGGCCCGCTGCGCCACCGAGCGCGGATCACGCCGGTACGCGGCCGCTTTCACGGCAGCGACCAAGGCCCGGTCACCGAAACCGTCGAAAGTCCCGGCATCAGCGGCGAGCTCGGCATCCACCGCGGCCCGGTCCTCCACCGACAAACACGCAGTCTCCTTCACCAGCAGCGTCGCGCGCCACTCGTTCAACTGGCCCGAGTTCAACGCCGCCAAGGTCCGCGGCATCTCCGTCACCAGGGCCTTGGTCAGGCCCAACAACCTCGAGCCCCGGTTGGGTGATTCCCGCCGTGCCAACGCCACCTGCGCACCGACACCCTTGCCACGCTCCGCTACGGGCATCCCGGCCTCGGCCTGCTCAGCCCGCTGCGCCAGATCAAACGCCACAGCAATCTGCGCCTGCAGGCCGGCGATGGCCGACTTCATTTCCTCCAACACCCGCAACTGACCAATCAAATCGCCTGTGATGGTCCCAGCCTGATCCACCCCTTGAGACAAAGCAGGACGAGGCACAGCAGACAACGCCGTCTTCGCTTGCCTTTCCCGGATCTGCTTCATACCTCAAACTCTCGCAGGAGGCACAGACATTATGAGAGGCTTCACCCGGGACAGGGTGAGTTCGGACTCCGCGGATGCTGCCCGGAACCGCGAGTGGACTATTTCGAGCGGCCCCAAGGACCTAACATCGCCCACGAACACGGCCATGGGACACACCAACCGGCAGGGGTCTGAACCGTCTCACCCTTGCCCGCGTCTTCTCATCAGGGGAGGATATTCCACATCGTCGGGAGGTTCGCCATGGTGCAGTTGGAGAAGTTCGAAAAGTACTTGATCGAAGAGTTCTACGATGACTTCCGTTCGGGGGACATGTCGCACAAAACATTCACCCGGCGGGTGGCATTCATCATGGGAAGCATGACCGCGGCTGCGGCGGCCATGACGTTGGTGGGCTGCACGCCGGAGGAGGTTCCAAGGACCACTGACCCAATGCCGACACCGTCGCCTACGTCGTCGGCCGCATCAGCGGGAGGCCCCGCCACCGCCGTTCCCAACGCCAAGAGCCCACTCTCTGTCCCGGAGGGTGCGGCAGGACTCACGACAGCAACAATCAGCTTCAATTCCGGTGGGACGGAGATCAGCGGCTACCTCGCACGACCCGAGGGCGGGCAGAAAGGTCCCGGCGTCCTGATCTGCCACGAAAACCGTGGGCTCACACCGCACATCCAGGACGTCGCCCGGCGCTTCGCCAAGGAAGGCTACGCAGCGTTGGCGCTGGACCTCCTCAGCCGGGAGGGTGGCACGGCGACTATGGATCCGGATGCTGTTCCCGGAGCGCTGACGCAGGCAGGGGCCCAGCGGCACGTGGGCGACTTCACAGCAGCCTTCGAGTATCTTAATGGCCAGGACTTCGTCGAGGGGGGCCGGATCGCCATGATCGGGTTCTGCTTCGGTGGCGGCATCACGTGGCAGGCGTCCACAGAAATAAGCGGGCTCAAGGCCACCTCGGCTTTCTATGGCCCTGCACCGGACCTTGCCAAGGTCCCCACCATCAAGCCGGCAGTCTTTGGCGTCTACGCTGAGAACGACGTACGCATCACCGGTGCCATGCCCCAACTACAGCAAGCCCTGGACGCCTCAAAGGTCAAGCACCAGCTCAAGGTCTACCCCGGAGTAGACCATGCGTTCCACAACGACACCGGTGAGCGCTACGTGGAAGCCCAAGCTACAGCAGCGTGGAACGATACCTTGGCGTGGTTCAGGGACAACGTTTAGGCCGCGGCACGCCAGACGTCACCCCTGCAACCTCGCGGCCTCACTCGCCAACTCGGCCTCCAAGGTCTCGATACTGGGCAAGCTTGCCACCAACTCGTCAGGCAACGAATCTGCAACGGAGGTTTTCCACTCCGCGATGCCCACGGGTGCGTTGAACCCACGCAGTGCGTACTCGGCCACCACGCTGTTCTTCTCCTTGCACAGCAGCAATCCGATGGTCGGTTTGTCGTCGCGATGCGCCATGAGGTCGTCCACCGCCGCCATGTACATTCCGAGCTGCCCCAGGAATCCGGGTTCGAATTTCACGGCCTTGAGTTCGATCACCATGTAGCAGCGCAGCTTCAGGTGGTAGAACAGCAGGTCCGCGAAGAACTCGTCCCCGGCGATCTCCAACCGGACCTGCTCGCCCACGAAGGCAAACCCCTGGCCCAGCTCCAACAGGAATTTCTCCACGTGTTTCACCAACTGCAGCTCCAGGTCCCGTTCGGTGTGCCGATCACTCATGGACAGAAAGTCAAAGACGTAGGGATCCTTGGTTGCCTGCTGGGCGAGATCCGAATCGGCTGGGATCATCGTGGAGGCAAAGTTGGTGATGGCCTGCCCCGATCGCTCGTGTAACCGAGTTGAAATCTGGTGGGTCAGCACGTTGCGGGACCAGCCGTGCTGGGCAGCCGCCGCTGCATACCAAAGGCGCGTGGCGGCGTCGTCGAGCTTTTCCAGCAGTGCGATCTGGTGGTACCAGGGCAATGTTGCAAGCGGTGCTTGCAACATTGGGAAGTCGGGCCAAGCCTGGGCGAAGCTCTTCATGTACCTCAGGTTTCTGGGGGAGAAGCCTTTCGCTTCCGGGAACCGGGTCCGGATGTCGGCAGACAAGCGGGTCACTACCTTGGCGCCCCAGCCCTGCGCGGATTCACGTTCGGCGAGCTGCCGGCCGATGCTCCAGTAGGAATTCAACAACTCGCTGTTGGCCGCTGCCATCGCCCGGGTCCTGCCAACGCGGACCTCTTGGGCCACAGTGTGAAGCAAAGTGGGGTACCAGTCGGGCATGGACGAAGCAGCCGGGACACCCGGAAATGATGCTTCGGTGGCGAGCTCTTGGGACGGCATGGTGCTCCTGTCGATTGCTGTTGTGACCACGCTAAGGCGAGGCACTGACAAAATAGTGGGGTGAGCGAAGCCGGTGAATTCATGGACCACACCCTGCAGATGGAATCCACGTGGGAGAAAGCTGCAGAGGCCAGTGAGCGTCTGGGCGGGGCACTGATGGTGTATGGCGCATCCGTGGGTGCCGTGCGGGGAACGGTGAGGGATACGCTCAAGCGGTACAAGAACCTGGACCATGACGACGTCACTGCCCTGAGCTCGGAGTTGTGGGCTGAACCTGTCTTTGAGCGGCGTCTCGCCGCAGTGGTCCTGCTGCAAACCAAAGCAGGCATCCTGGTCAACACTGACCTCACCCGGATCGAAGGTTTCATCAGGCAAGCCGGAACCCGGGAGTTGGTGGATCCCTTGGCCTCAGACGTTGTGAGGCCGCTGGTGGCACGACTGCAGGGACTCGCCAAGGAACGCGCCGAACGGGTCCTGGAGCGTTGGGCTGCTGATCCGGACCCCGGGCTTCGGCACGCTGCGGCTCTGGTGGCGGGCCCCGCCGCCCCTTGATAAGCACCAGCGACCCGCCTAGCGTTTCCCTCACTACATGCCATTGAAGTGAGAGGCAGGTTGATCGATGAAATCGCTCTGGTTGGACCGGGAAATGCGCTTCACTTCCGAGCAAATCCCCGAGGAAAAGCACTTCGACACCATAGTGGTGGGCGCCGGGCTCACCGGTATGGTGGCCGCCTTGCTGTTGTCCCGGTCAGGCCAACGCGTGGTGGTCTTCGAGGCCAGAACGCTGGGTGCCGTGACCACTGGCAACACCACCGGGAAACTCAGCCTCTTGCAAGGTGGCGTGTTGTCCGCCTTGCGTGGCCAGTACTCCCTGAAAGTGGTGCAGGCCTACGTTGAGGCAAACAAGTCCGGTCAGGCGTGGCTGACGCAGTACATGGAGCAGCAAGGTACCCCGTTTCAGCGCCGGACTGCCGTGACTTTCGCAACCACGAACGACGGCGGCCAGCGGCTCCGCAAGGAGGCTGCGGTTTCACGGGACGTGGGTTTGGACGTCCACTTCAGCCGTGATGCCGGCCTGCCGTTCCCAGTAGTGGAGGCGCTGGAGCTCGAAAACCAGGTCCAGATCAACCCCATGGATGTGCTGGAAACTCTCGCCAGGGACCTCCGCGGTCATGGCGGCATGATCGTCACGGACATGCAGGTGCAGAACGTAGGTTCGGAGCAGCCCTTGGAAGTCTCCACGGCCAAGGGCACCTTCACAGCGGACACCGTGGTGCTGGCTACAGGGACTCCGATCCTGGATCGTGGCCTGTACTTTGCCAAGCTTGAGCCCAACCGGTCCTATGCAGCAGCGCTGAAGGTACCGGGCGACGTTCCTCAGGGCATGTATCTGTCCATGGATTCACCCACCCGGTCCCAACGGACTCAACCCACTCCCGAGGGCGAATTGCTCCTGGTAGGCGGATATGGGCATTCGGGTGGCCGGGCCGCGTCGCCGAAGTCGCACCTGGATGACCTGCTCGGGTGGGCAACTCAGCACTACCCTGGCGCCGAGGTCACCCATACGTGGTCTGCCCAGGACTACCAGGCCACCAACCTGATGCCCTTCTTCGGCAAACTTCCCCGCGGCCACGGACGGATCTTCTTCGGCACGGGCTATAACAAATGGGGGATGAGCAACGGGGTGGCGGCAGCGTTATCCATCACCTCGGACATCCTGGGAGGCCAGTCCGACTGGGCCACCGTCATCCATCATCGCGTCACCTCGCCGAAAGGCGCGGCGCAGGCTGTCCGGCACAATGCGGACGTTGCCCGCCGGATGATCGAGGACAAAGCCAGGGTCCGGAAGAACCCGGACATCACTGATGAAACACGCCCGCCCGAGGGGACGGGCGTCGTCGGGCTTTACAAGGGTGAACCAGCCGCCGTGTCCACTGTGGAGGGGAAGGTCTGCAGAGTTTCTGCCACTTGCACGCATCTGGGCGGTCTCCTGAGCTGGAACGACGCCGAGAAGTCCTGGGATTGTCCGCTGCATGGCTCCCGGTTCACACCTGAGGGCAAGTGCTTGGAAGGGCCCGCAACCCGTCACCTGAAAGAGTCCGTCGGCAAGAAAGAGACCTAGCCCAGCCGGTCTACGCGCCTCTGGGCCTGGTCTGCAGCGCGTCGTTTTTGGGTCGCTTCCCTCACGGAACGTTTTTTCAGGGATTCCGCAGCCTCAGTGTCCCTGGTCAGGCCAATCAGTTCTGCTTCCAGGGACGACAAGCGCTTTTTGGCGTCCTCAATGTCGGCTTTGAGGCGTGTTCGGCGGGCTGAGAGTTCGTTGACGACATCCCAGGCTGAGGACGCCGTCGCTTCGGCCTCTTCGGCCTCCTGGTCTGCGGCATCGAACTCTTTTTGCGCTTCCTTCAACGCTGCCCGTTGCTTGGCGGCCCGGCGATCCGCCAACGACGTAGCCTCTTCTTCAGGTGGCTTCTTCCTGGGTGCCGCTTCTTTGGTCCGGGGCGGGGATGCCTTCTTTACCGTCGGCTTCGCGGCAACCTCGTTTCCGGGGTCAGCAAGGTCGCCGGGTGCGGCCGCAGCGACGGCACCCGCGAGGTCCACTTCCTCGAAGCCGCTGCCACTGAGCCCCCGCACCAGCCGGCCGGTGCCGACGGCAGCAGCCGCACCGGCGTCGGCCATGGCTGCCCTGAGCGTTTGTTCCACGTCGGCTGCAGCGGCTGCACTGAGGGGCGTCCCCAGTTCGGCGGCAAGGTCCTTTGCGGCGTGAACGGCCGACGTCAACTGTCCCTGCCGCTGTTGTCCCAGCTCACGAAACGCTTCTGCGTCTCCCGCCTCCTGCGCTGTTCTGAGACCAATGCCAAAACGCACGACGCCGTCAATCACCTCAGGTTTGTGGACGGACAGCATGTTGATGGCCCAGGCGCCGGCGGCAGGTTTGGGCAGGCCGGCAATCTCCTTGGCCAGGTCCTTGTCACCGTCATCCTTGGCTTTGAGGGCCAGGGCGGTTCGTTCCGTGGTGAAGTCACGGGGCGGTACGGCATACAGCTCCAGGGCGGCATCGCGGAGGTCCATGGACTCATCCTAGGGTTTACTCCACCCGGGCCAGCGGACCGAATCCTCAATGAGCCGCTGCTTAGGGTAGCCTAAGTCGAGTGGATCAGATCATGAGCTTGCCCTTCGGCGTCGCACTCGCGGCGCTCTTCGCGATTGTCATGATCCGGGTCAACGTCACGTACTGGATCGGCCGGGGTGCCGTGGCCGGTTTCGCCCACACCCGCTTCGGTAGATCCCTGGAGCGTCCCAAAGCAGCCCGAGCCCAAGTCCTCATCCAGCGGTGGGGGCCGTACGCCGTCGTACTTTCCTTCCTGACCATCGGCCTGCAGACGGCCATCAACCTCGCAGCGGGTGCTGCCCGCATGCCGCTTCGCAGATACCTGCCCGCAGCAATTGCCGGTTCGCTCATGTGGGCGTTGCTGTATGCCACCATTGGGCTGGCAGCCTTGGAGGCCTGGCTTGCTGTTGCGGCGGCGTCGCCCGTGGGAGCAGGGCTGGGGGTTGTTGCATTGGCCGCCGTCATCATCTGGGTGGTGGTGGTCCGCAGGCGTCGTTCTGCGGACAAATCTGCGGATACAGTGGTCTGAGTTCTACTCCTGGATCGGCGAAAGGCTCGGGTTGACTACTGCATTACCGGAACTGGCGGATGGCGATTTCTACTACGAGTCGTTGGGTCAGGGCCGTTACAGGTCCACCATCCATGCCCAAGGTGCGTGGAATCCGCATGAGCAACATATGGCCCCGGCGTCGGGCATCATGGCCGACGCCCTTACAAGGCATGAGCCCCGGGACGATGTCCGCTTGGCGCGGATCAGCTATGAAATCCTGGGGCTGATTCCCGGTGGCGAGTTCCAGGTCACCACCTCAACGCTGAGGCCGGGCCGGACCATCGAGCTCATCCAAGCCGAGCTCTCTGCTGGAGGCCGCGTAGCCATCCGTGCCGCCGCGTGGCGCATGGTGACCAGCGATACCAGCGCCGTGGCAGCAGTTGAGGACGAGCCCATGCCGGCCCCCGACGAATGCAAGCCGTGGGAGGGTGCAAGTGTGTGGCCTGGTGGCTACATCCGCTCCTTGGAAATGCGTTTGGCTGAGGGCCACCGGCCTGGATCAGGCAAGGTGTGGATCCGCACCTCGCATGCCCTGACAGACCACGACGACAGTTCGGATCTTGCACGGTTGATGGGTCTGGTGGATACCGCCAACGGCATAGCGGCCAGGGTCCCTCCCGGCGAAAACAGCTACATTTTTCCCAACGTTGACCTCCAGATCCACATGTACCGGGCGCCGTCCGGTGAGTGGTTGGGCCTGGACAACAGAGTCTCGTTCGGAGCCGACGGCATTGGCCTGACTTCCACAGTGCTCCACGACATCAACGGGCCGTTCGGCAGGGCCGAGCAAATCCTGACGTTGAGGAAGAGCTGATGCGGGCAGAAGCGACCACGGCGCAGCTCACTGCTTACCGTCAGCTGGAATCCATGGGTGCTGCACAAGACCTGGACTTTGCCTTGGAGCTGTTGCAGCGAGCCCGCAGCGGGCAGTTGGGCCCCTCGCTTCGCCTGTACCGTCCGCAGCCAACTGTGGCGTTCGGACAACGGGATGCGAACCTCCCTGGCTTTCCCGCAGCGGAGGAAGCCTGCAGGGAGCTGGGGTTCGAACCCCTGATCCGGAAAGCGGGCGGACGCGCGGCTGCCTATCACCAGGGGACGTTGGTCATTGACCACATTGAGCCACATCCGGACGCGATCGTGCGGGCGAAGGCCCGGTTTTCGGAGTTCGGTGAGTTGCTGGCCGGCGCGCTTCGCAGCGTTGGTGTCCACGCCGCCGTCGGCGAAATCCCTGGGGAATACTGCCCTGGTGAATTCAGCGTCCACGGCGAAGACCCTGACTTTCCCGCCCACAGCATCAAACTGATCGGCACTGCCCAGCGGGTAGTCTCCGGTGGCTGGCTCTTCAGCTCCGTCATTGTGGTGGAAAACTCAAAGCCTATCCGTGACGTCCTGACGGCCAGCTACGCCGCGTTGGGCCTTGACTGGGATCCCGCAACCGCCGGCGCCGCCAATGACCTGCTGCCGCACTTGGATGTCCAGACCGTGGAGGATGCCGTCATCGAGGCGTACCGCGGTTACGCGGACGTCGTCGACGGCGACTTCCGGAGCTTGGCGGGCTAGGGACGCAAGTCCCAGCCCGCCAGACCCCGGAGGCTGTCTCGCCTGCGTTAGTGCCCGCGGGCGATCCATTCGTCCAGGTGCGGCTTTTCTGCTCCGATGGTGGTGGAGTCGCCGTGCCCGGTGCGGACCACTGTCTCTTCGGGCAAGCTGAGCAGTTTGGTTCGGATGGACTCGATGATGGTGGGGAAGTCGCTGTACGAGCGTCCCGTAGCGCCGGGGCCGCCCTGGAAGAGTGTGTCTCCGCTGAAGAGCGACCCTTCGCTGGGCAAGTGGAACGAAACGGACCCCGGTGAGTGCCCGGGCGTGTGGATGGCCGTCAGCGTGGCTCCGGCAACGGTGAACTGGTCGCCGTCCGCAATTGCGGCATCGGGGTCAGCGTCCGGGAACACTGCCCGCCACAGCATCCAGTCGTCCTGGTGCAGGTGGATGGGTGCTTTGGCGAGCTCCGCGAATTCACCGGCCGAGCGGATGTGGTCGTCATGGCCGTGGGTCAACAGGATGGCTTTGACGGTGCGGCCGTTGACTGCCTGCAGGATGGCGGCAGGGTTGTGGGCGGGGTCGATGACGAGGCATTCGGAGTGGTCCCCGACAATCCAGACGTTGTTGTCGACGTCCCAGGTGCCGCCGTCGAGCGAGAACGTGCCTGACGTGACCACGTGGTCAATGGTGAGGGTGCTCACAGTTCAACCACCGATCGGAGTACGGCGCCGTGGTGCATTTTGTCGAATGCCTCTTCCACTTGGTCGATGGTGATGCGTTCGGTGACGAAGGCATCGAGGTCCAGCTTGCCCTGCTTGTAGAGGTCCACCAGCATGGGGAAGTCCCGGGAAGGAAGGCAGTCGCCGTACCAGGATGACTTGAGTGATCCGCCGCGGCCGAACACGTCCAGCAGCGGCAGTTCCAGGGTCATTTCCGGTGTGGGGACGCCTACCAGGACTACGGTTCCTGCGAGGTCGCGGGCGTAGAAGGCCTGCTTGTAGGTTTCGGGACGTCCGACGGCGTCAATCACCACGTCTGCGCCGAAGCCGCCTGTCAGGGCGCGGATTTCTTCGACGGGGTCGCCCGCGGAGGAATCCACGGTGTGGGTTGCGCCGAGGTCCTTGGCGCGCTGGAGCTTCTTTGCGTCGATGTCCACGGCGATGATGGTGGTGGCGCCTGCGAGCGCGGCACCGGCTATGGCTGCTACGCCCACTCCGCCGCAGCCAATGACGGCTACCGAGTCGCCGCGTTTGACGCCGCCGGTGTTCAGTGCCGCGCCCAAACCTGCCATGACGCCGCAGCCGAGCAGCCCGACGGCGGCGGCATCGGCGTCGGGGTCTACCTTGGTGCACTGACCGGCGGCGACCAGGGTTTTTTCAATGAACGCACCGATGCCCAAGGCAGGTGAGAGTTCCGTGCCGTCTTCGAGGGTCATTTTCTGGGTGGCATTGTGGGTGTTGAAGCAGTACTGGGCTTGCCCGCGGTTGCAGGCCCGGCAGTTGCCGCAGACTGCACGCCAGTTGAGGACCACGCGGTCGCCGGGGGCGACATCGGTGACGTCGGGGCCCACGGCGCTGACCACGCCGGTGGCTTCATGGCCGAGCAGGAACGGGAAGTCGTCGCTGATGCCACCGAGTTTGTAGTGGAGGTCGGTGTGGCAGACACCGCTGGTGAGGATGTCCACCAGGGCTTCGCCGGGACCGGGTTCGGGAACCAGGATGGTTTCCAGGGTTGCGGGTGCGCCTTTGGAGCGGACGACGACACCTTTGACTGTGTGGACCATGGAGATGTTTCCTTCGGGCTCGGGGAGGGGCCCTTAAATGCAGCAAGGCCCGCTACGGATTCCCAATCTGTCTATCACAGGTGGCAGACAGCGTGTGGATTGTTCCGTGCGGGCCCTGGGGCGGTTACGCGTGGAGCCAGCGGTTATGCGGCGACCAGGCGCTTCTCAACCTCGGAAGCGGAGGGGTTGGTTGCTGCGGTTCCGTCGGGGAAGAGGACGGTGGGGACGGTGCGGTTTCCTCCGTTAAGCTGCTCGACGAGTTCGGCAGTGCCATCCACTTCTTCAATGTTGATCTCGGTGTAGCCGATGCCCTTGGCGTCCAGCTGCTTCTTCAGTCGGTTGCAGTAACCGCACCAGGTAGTCGAGAACATGGTGATGGTGCCGGAGTCGGGAGTGAAGTCCACAGAGCTCTCCTCAGTAATGGTGGTTGCACGGATGATTCGTCGGTATCAACGGTAACCCGCCCCCTGATAATTCCCGTGCGGCCGCCTAACGGGTTACGTCACACGCGTGCGCTGGTGCGATGTGGGAGGAAAGGGCAGACTGTTGGCATGTGTGGACGTTATGTAATGGCCCGTGCGGTGGGGGATCTGCTCGCCGATTTCGGCGCTGAGCTAGAGAACGAGGTTGCCCTCGAAAAGTCGTGGAATGTAGCACCCACCGATGCTGTTCCGATCGTGTTGGAGAGGCTTGTCGATGACAACCTGAAGCGGCAGCTCCATGTTGCCAAGTGGGGCCTGGTGCCATCGTGGGCCAAGGATCCCAAGGGTGGCGCACGGTTGATCAATGCCCGCAGCGAGACCCTTTTGGAGAAACCTTCCTTCAAGAAGGCTGCTGTTGCCCGGCGTTGCGCAGTTCCGGCCGATGGCTACTACGAGTGGAAAAAGGGTGAGGGGAAGAACAAGCAGCCGTATTACGTCCACCCGGGAGATGGCGAGGGCCTGGTCTTTGCCGGTTTGTATGAGTGGTGGCGGGACCAGTCGGCGGCAGATGACGATCCCGGGCGCTGGCTGCTGTCCATGTCCATCCTGACGGCGGACACCCCTACGGCTGAATCTGCCCGGACACGACGCAGTGCTTCGGTATTTGACGAGCTCACGGCCCTCCACGACCGCGTGCCGCTGCCCATGGACACAGAGACTATGGAAGCCTGGCTGGATCCGCGGGAGAAGGACGCTGCGGGACTGGTGGACATGGTCCGTTCCAAGGCGCACGACGCTGCGTCCGGGTGGACGTTGGATCCTGTGGGCAGCGCCGTGGGGAACGTCCGCAATAACTCACCGGAGCTCATTGAGCCGGTGGAAGGACTCTTCTGAGCTCAGAGGGCTTCGTTCACCGGGACGCCGGATTGGAACTCCCGGCCGTCCGCTTCGCTGAATCCCGTCATCACATGGCCTTTGCTGAGCCCGTGGATGGCCGACATCGGGAAGTTTCCGGTGATGACGTTGCCGGAGTGCTCAACGCCCTTGATGTCGTAATTTTCCTCGGCGCTCAAGGAGTGGTTGAAGGAGTAGAACGAGATCGCCTCTCCGTTCATGAATTCGATGCCGAGCCTGCGTTGCGAGGAGTAGTCCTCACTGGCAGCAACAAGGCCCACGACGTAAGCGCCGGAGCCTGGTATGTTCCCATCGATTTCAAACCTTGCCACCAGGTTGTCGTCTGATGCCGTGATGTTGACCTGCTTCAGGAGTGCGTCATTGGTACTCATGCCACAATCCTGCTCTGTGGACCCGCTGCCGTCCACCCCTTGACTTTCATCCTTCCAACAGGCGCTGGATGTTCCGCGCCACCGATGCCCTGTCGATGTCCTGGCCTTTGCGGGCGGTCAGAAGGTGCATGGCAAGGCCGTCGCCGTAGTCGGCTACCGACTCGGCCCGCGCCCTGGCGTCCGGCACGTTCAGAAAGCCCAGGATGTGGGCCAGTCCGGCGAGCATCCGCTCGTGGCCGGCCGCTACGACCTCCGGCTGGTCCAGGGCGAAGGCGAACCTCGCCCGGGTGAGGTCGGCATTTTCCAGCGCCAGTCCCATGAGGGCGCCGGTGAGTTGTTCCGCCAAGGCCGCCACCGACGTCGGCGTCTCCCATCCGCCTTGCTGGAGGAGGAGCGTGTCCCGCTCTTCGACGCGGTCGACGGCGGCACTGACCAGAGCGGCGCGGTTGCGGAAATAGTTCGAGGTGGTTCCGACGGCCACGCCGGCTTGGGCATCGACAGCCCGATGGGTAAGTCCTTTGAGGCCTTTCGCCGCAACGACGGCGAGGGCGGCGTCGGCAAGTTCTGTTCGGCGGTCCGGCATGGCGAAAGTCTAGCCAACCCCTATCGCCACTACAAATGTAGTAGTACAGTGTGGCCATGGAAAAAGTGGACATTTTCGGCGGCGGAATCGCCGGCCTAGCGCTCGCAGGACGGCTGGACCCCGGCCGGTTCGATGTCACTGTGTACGAGCAACGGCCGGAACTGCCCACGGTAGGAACAACCTTGGCCATGTGGAGGGAAGCCCGGAACGCCCTGTCTGAACTGGGGATTTTGGGAGCCGCCCGGAGCAGGGGAGCCATCATCAAGACCGGAGCGCTCCGCAGCCCCTCAGGCGAACCCATGCTGTCCATGGAAGGGGATGGCCTCCTTGGGGTGTCACGGCCGGAACTGTTGAAGTTGTTGGATTCCGCCGTCCCGGAAACGGTCGAAAGGGTAGCCGGGCGAGTGGATCGGCTCCCGGGCAACGCATGGCTTACCGTGGGGGCGGATGGGGTCAACAGCATGGTTCGGCAGGCCTCCTGGGGATCGCGCAGCGCCGCCAAGCCCACGCCGTTCCTCGCCGTCCGTGGAGTCATTCCAGCAACTCCATCCGCAGAAGACATTGGCGAGTACTGGGGACGCGGAGAGATCTTTGGATTGGCGCCCGCCGTCAGCGGAACCAACTGGTACGCCTCCTTCCGTTCGGACCTCGGCCCGGAGAAAGTAGACGTCGCCCAGGCACTTGAACTGACACGGAACCGGTACGCCCGCTACTCGCCCGCAGTGGGAAAGGTTCTTTCCTTGGCAACGCCGGAAAACTCCCTGGCCCAACGGATTTGGACCACGCCACCCCTGGGGCGCTATGCGCGGGGCAACGTGGTGTTGCTCGGGGATGCGGCTCACGCCATGACCCCCAACCTGGGCCGTGGCGCCTGCGAAGCACTGATCGATGCCGTGACCTTGGGCAAGCTCCTCAACGAAATGCCTGTGGAAGCAGCGCTCGCCGCCTACGGCAGAAGGCGGATACTGCGAACCCAGCAACTTCGCCTGGCATCTTCAATGATGGGAAGCATAGCCCTCGCCCAAGGAATGCAGCCCTGGCGTGATGCCCTGCTGAAGCAGGCAGGCAAGCGGGTAGCACGGTCCAAGGAGAAGGCTGGAACTTCGAAGTAGGTTTTGCCCTGACCCCGGCGTAAACTGGATTTATTCGAACATACATTCGAATAGGGAATACGGTGCAACGAGGTGAGGATATGGGGCTGTTCAGCGAGTCCGTGGAGGTCGGCTGCACGGAAACAGGCCAGCCACGAACCGTCCACTGGAAAGGGACGCACTACTCCGTCTCCAATGAACCCGTCCGGTGGTACGAGCGACGCCAATGGTGGCTGGAAGAAAGCCGCGCACCGCTGGGAACCGGAGCAGGACTGGTGGACCACGAAATATGGCGCGTCCAACTCCAACCGGTTGAGACAGATGCCCCAGCCGCGAACACCATCACCCTTGACCTCGTCCGCCATGTCAGCAGCGGACGATGGCGGCTCCTGCGCATCCATGACGCTGCGCCGGCAAGGGCCGTAGAGCCTGAAGAAGCAGCGTGAACCCTTGAGCTTCACCCACCTGCACGTCTCCACGGCCTTCAGCGCTCACTATGGCGTCTCCTGGCCCGACGAACTAGCCCAAACAGCTGCAGCAGACGGCGCCACAGCTCTCGCCTGCACGGACCGCGACGGCCTGTACGGCACCATCAAACACCTCAAAGCATGCAAGGACGCCGGCATCGATCCCATCGTCGGGGTGGACCTGGCTGTATTCGACGACGACGGCGACCACCGCACCCAAGTCGCGGGCCGCGTCGTCGTCCTCGCCCACGGCAACAACAACGGCTCCGGCTACCGGGCACTATGCCGCCTCATCTCCGACGCCCACGCACGCACCTCAGGCAAAGCCGGGGGAACGATACCCGCCGCAATCACCCGCGGCGAGCTGGCTTCAAGGACACTGGACCCCCATACCCTCAAGCCCGTGCTGACAGTCATGATCGGGCCTGACTCAGATGTTGGACAGGCCATGGGAGGCCGAAAATACCTGAGGCCAAGAACGCTCTTCAAACAATGGATCGACGCCATGCCGCCCGGCACCATCGTCGCCGAAGTCGTCACCCACCTCAGCGCCCCGGGAGAACCACTCAGCACCTCACACGCCGTGCGCATGCTCAAGCTCGCACTCGAATACAACATCCCGGCCGTCCTCAGCAACGCCGTGCGCTACTGCGCCCAAGACGGCGCCGCCACCGCGGACGTCCTGGACTCAGCCCGCACCCTCAAATCCCTCCCCGAACTCTCGGCAGCGCCCATGCTCCAACCAACAGGCCAGGGCTGGCTGAAAAACGCACACCACATGCTCCAACTCGGCAAAGAAATCATGACCGCAGCCGGGCAAGGAAAAGCGGACCTCCACAAACTGCTCACCAACACCGAAGCGCTCGCCGACAAATGCCGCATCGACCCCATTTTGGACATGGGGTGGAAGAAGCCCGTGGTTCCCGAAGCCTCCATCATCGGCATCGACGCCGACCCCATGGTGGAACTCACCCAGCGCTGCCAGTCCGGCGTCACCAGAAGGTTCCCGGGCATCACAGGAGAAGCAGAAAGGCAGCTGCGCTCGCGGTTGGAGCATGAGCTCGGCATCATTGCCCGGCTGGGTTTTGCATCCTACTTCCTCACCGTTGCCGAGGTATCCAGGATGATCCTTGATATGGGCGTCAGGGTTGCCGCGAGGGGATCCGGTGCGTCCAGCCTGGTGAACTACCTGATCGATATCAGCCAGGTGGACCCGATCCGCCACGACCTCATTTTTGAACGATTCCTTTCCGGCCGCCGATCAACCCTCCCCGACATTGATTTGGACGTTGAAAGCGCAGAAAGGCACAACGTCTACCGGAAGATCTTTGACCGCTTCGGGGCAGAGCGTGTCACCCTCATGAGCATGCAAAACGGATACAGGGCACGGGGAGCCGTCCGGGACGCAGGCCTTGCACTGGGAATGGACGACGGCGAAATCGGTGAAATCGCCAAACAATTGTGGAGATTTTCAGCCCGCAAATTCCGTGAAGCACTGGTAGAGAAGCCGGAACTGCGCTCCTTTGCAGGCCGGGTGGAGCAAGGAGGTCTGGAAGAAAACCAGCAGCTGGATCTCCTGGTGGACCTTACTGAAAGGTTGGACCGTCTGCCCCGGCACATCTCCATGCATCCGTGTGGAGTGATTTTGGGGGATGCGACCCTCCTGGACCGCACCCCTGTGCAGCCCAGTGGGTTGGGATTGCCCATGAGCCAGTTCGACAAACACGACATGGATCCCATGGGAATGCTCAAGCTCGATGTCCTGGGTGTGCGAATGCAAAGTGCCATGGCTTTTGCTGTCCGGGAAGTCATCCGCCTTCATCCGTCCAAGGCTGAAGTAGTGGCCGCCGGACGGCATCAGGTAGGACCTGGAGGAACAGGTCCGGACTATATCGGCACCGATGGCAGGATCGATCTCAATGCAGTTCCCTTCGACGACGAACCCACCTATGAGCTGATCCGCAGCACCCACACACTGGGTTGTTTCCAGATTGAGTCCCCGGGGCAGCGGGAGCTCATTGGAAAGATGGCACCCCGGGAATTCAACGACCTCATCATTGACATCTCGCTCTTCAGGCCCGGGCCCATGAAATCAGATATGGTGCGGCCCTTCCTTGAGCACCGGCACGGGTTCGCTCCGGAGATCTATCCCCATGCGGACCTGAAACCGGTTCTGCAGGAAACCCACGGCGTTACCGTGTTCCATGAGCAGATCCTGAAGACCTTTGATGTCATGACCGGATGCGGACTGGCAAGGGCTGATGAATTCCGCAGGGCTCTGGGAGATGAAGAACATGAGCCGGGAGTGGAGAGCTACTTCCGCCGGGAAGCCATCAAGAATTACGCGCCCGAGGTGGTGGACAAGGTCTGGGGAACCCTTAAAGCCTTCGGCAGTTTTGGCTTTTGCAAAGCTCACGGTGCTGCCTTTGCCGTGCCCACCTACCAGTCGGCTTGGCTGAAGACCCATCATCCCGAGGCCTTCCTTGCAGGGTTGTGGGAACACGATCCCGGGATGTATCCCAAGCGCCTCCTGGTGGCCGAAGCGCGCAGGCTGGGCATCCCCATCCTGCCCTTGGACATCAACCGCAGCCATGCAGAATACCGGGTGGAAAAGATCCAGGAGGGTCCCCATCAAGGCAAACTTGGCATCCGCCTGAGCCTTACGGGAATTTATGGGCTGTCAGGGGCTGAGCTGAAAAGGATCGTGGCAGGCCAGCCCTACGATTCCCTGGCAGACCTGCGGGCCCGTGCGAGGGTGAGCAAGCCCAACATCAAGAGGCTTGCCCAACTTGGCGCTTTTGATGCCCTCCACAAAGACTCCGGCGGGAAAGCCAACCGGGCAGACCTTGTGCAACACCTGCAGGCACTCCAAAGCAGTCCCACTAAAAAAGCCACCGACGTCATTGAGGGCCAGCTGTCCTTTGCTTTGGGTGATGTTGAGCTGAGGAACCTGGCGCCTGAACTTCCCGAACCCTCCATGGTGGACAACGTCAGGGCAGAGCTTGACCTGATGGCCGTCGATGTCAGCGCGCACCTCATGGACAGCCACCGGCCTTTGTTGGACAAGCTGGGTGTCACTACCGCAGATAAGCTCCTCGGTCTCCGCAACGGTACTGAAGTGCTGGTGGCAGGGGTACGGATCGCAACCCAGACCCCGCCCATGCGTGGCGGCAGGCGCGTGGTCTTCATCAGCATCGATGACG
This sequence comes from Arthrobacter sp. WCS2018Hpa-7, assembly GCF_031843805.1. NCBI lineage: Bacteria > Bacillati > Actinomycetota > Actinomycetes > Micrococcales > Micrococcaceae > Arthrobacter > Arthrobacter sp. WCS2018Hpa-7. The sequence continues at coordinate 141,566 of NZ_JAVTJB010000006.1, read as the reverse complement.
GCACCGGTTGTGTGGATTCAGTCTTCTTCCATGAAGCCCAGGAAGAATCCGGACCCTTGCTGTTTGGGACCCGGTTGCTGCTGATCCGTGGAACCACCAGGCGGACTGGTCCCAAAGGCATCAGCCTCAGCGCCACCAAAGCCTGGGACCTGAGCCGGCCTGAAACATTGCCCTTTACCGAGCTCCTGCCTGCCGGAGGCGCTCCACCGGATGAATACACCCATCGAGGTGCCCTTCATGGCATCTCCAGGAACCTTGCCATCACCGGTCTGGGAAGCTGAACGGGCGGCTGCTTCTGGCCTCGGCGCGCTGCTTTGGCCGCCCCCGCGGAAGCAGATACGATTGACGGTGGCTGGCTGTGGTCCCCGTACGCCACAAGCTATGAAGCCTTAACCATGAATAGGAGACACCCGTGTCAGATGCCCAACAGATCACCCTCATCGTCGATGGCGAAGAGACCAAGGTGACGGAAGGGACTACCGGCGCGGAACTCTTCTTCGAGCGCCGCGACGTCGTTGTAGCCCGTGTCAATGGGGTCTTGAAGGACCTTGACCAGGTCCTCACCGAGGGCGCAGACGTCGAAGGCGTCACCATTGATTCCCCTGACGGACTCAACGTCCTCCGCCATTCCACAGCACACGTCATGGCGCAGGCAGTGCAGCAGTTGCGCCCCGACGCCAAGCTCGGCATCGGCCCGTACATCACTGACGGCTTCTACTTCGACTTCGATGTCGCTGAGCCGTTCACCCCCGAGGACCTGCGCACTCTGGAAAAGATGATGCAGAAGATCATCAACCAGAACCAGAAGTTCGCGCGCCGTGTGGTCACTGAAGAAGAAGCCCGCGAAGCGATGGCCAACGAGCCCTACAAATTGGAGCTCTTGGGTAAGAAGAACGACGCAACCGACGCCGCGGAAGGTGTCAACGTTGAGGTCGGCGCCGGCGACATCACCATTTACGACAATGTGGATCGCAAGAGTGGCGAGAGCATCTGGTGCGACCTTTGCCGCGGTCCCCACCTGCAGAACACCAAAATCATCTCCAACGCCTTCGCCCTGACCCGTTCTTCCGCTGCCTACTGGCTGGGCAACCAGAACAACCAGCAGCTTCAGCGCATCTACGGAACCGCCTGGCCCACCAAGGAAGCCCTCAAGGCTTATCAGGAGCGGATTGCCGAAGCCGAGCGACGCGACCACCGCAAACTTGGCGTGGAACTTGACCTCTTTTCCTTCCCCGACGAGCTGGGATCCGGTCTTCCGGTGTTCCACCCCAAGGGTGGCATCATCCGCAAGGCCATGGAGGACTACTCCCGCCAACGCCACGTGGATGCCGGCTACGAGTTCGTCTACACGCCGCACATCACCAAGGGACACCTTTACGAGGTCTCCGGGCACCTTGACTGGTACAAGGACGGCATGTTCCCGGCCATGCAGGTTGACGCCGAATTCAACGAAGACGGTACCGTTCGCAAGCCGGCCCAGGATTATTACCTGAAGCCGATGAACTGCCCCATGCACAACTTGATCTTCCGCTCCCGTGGCCGGTCCTACCGCGAACTTCCGCTGCGCCTGTTCGAATTCGGTTCGGTGTACCGCTACGAAAAGTCCGGCGTTGTGCACGGCCTGACGCGCGTGCGCGGCATGACACAGGACGACGCCCACATCTACTGCACCCGCGAGCAGATGAAGGACGAGCTCACCACTACGCTGAACTTCGTCCTGGGCCTCCTCAAGGACTACGGACTGGATGACTTCTACCTGGAGCTCTCTACCAAGAACGAAGAAAAGTTCGTTGGTGATGATGCTGCCTGGGAGGAAGCCACCCGCACTTTGTCCGAGGTTGCTGCTGCCTCCGGTCTGGAACTGGTGCCGGATCCGGGTGGAGCTGCCTTCTACGGCCCCAAGATCTCCGTCCAGGCGAAGGATGCCCTCGGCAGGACCTGGCAGATGTCCACCATCCAGCTGGACTTCAACCTGCCCGAACGTTTCGAGCTTGAGTACCAGGCTGCGGACGGCACCCGCCAGCGCCCGGTCATGATCCACCGCGCGCTGTTCGGATCCGTGGAACGCTTCATGGGCGTCCTCACCGAGCACTACGCCGGTGCTTTCCCGGCTTGGCTCGCTCCCGTCCAGGTGGTGGGCATCCCGGTGGCCGAGGCATTCAACGACTACATGTTCGACGTCGTGGGACAACTCAAGGCAGCCGGCATCCGGGCGGAAGTGGACATCTCCTCGGACCGCTTCCCCAAGAAGATCCGCACGGCCAGCAAGGACAAGATTCCCTTCGTCCTGATTGCCGGAGGCGAGGACGCAGAGGCTGGCGCAGTCTCGTTCCGCTTCCGTGACGGCAGCCAGGACAACGGCGTGCCAGTGGCCGAGGCGGTCCGCAGGATTGTGGACGCCGTCAAGAACCGCGAGAGCTGACGGAACGGACTCAGAAACGGTGCAGGAGAACACAGGCGCGGCAGCTGGGATTCCGGGCGACGCCGACGTAACCGATGACTTCGGACTGGCGGGCGTGCCGGATGCATTTCAGCGCCTGTGGACTCCGCACCGCATGGCCTACATCAAGGGCGGGCAGGATCAATTCAAGAACAAGGACGACTGCCCGTTCTGTGTAGGACCCACGCGTTCGGACGAGGAATCCTTGATCGTGTACCGGGGGAGGACCTGCTATGTGGTCCTCAACCTTTTCCCGTACAACCCTGGTCACCTGTTGATCTGTCCCTACCGCCACGTGCCCGACTACACGGACATCACCGTGGAAGAGACTGCCGAGTTCGCCGACCTCACACAGACCGCCATGCGGGTCTTGCGGAAGGTGTCCAACCCCAGTGGCTTCAACCTGGGCATGAACCAAGGCGTTACCGGCGGAGCGGGAATCGCCGCGCATCTGCACCAGCACGTGGTCCCGCGCTGGGGTGGAGATGGCAACTTCTTCCCGATCATCGCCCAGACCAAGGCCATCACACAGACATTGGATGAAGTCCGCAAGCTCGTGGCCGAAGCCTGGCCGGGGGAGTCGAATGCTCAATAGGCATGCGCGCGGCTTTTTCACCTCACTTTTCACACCACTTGCCCGTTGGCTCCTCAAGATCGGCGTTTCACCTGACGCGGTGACCATGGCAGGTACGGCCGGAGTAATACTGGGCGGCTTGGTGCTATATCCGCTCGGCCACCTGTGGTGGGGCTCTGTGGTGGTGGCGTTCTTCGCCTTCTCCGACGTTGTTGATGGCATCATGGCACGGCTCCAAGGCAGGAGCGGCGGCTGGGGCAACTTCCTGGATTCCACCCTGGACCGTTTGGCCGATGGCGCGATCTTCGCTGGCATCACCATCTGGTTCTTCACCCATGGCGAGGATCCCGCCATCGGAACTGCCGCCGTCGTCTGCCTTGTCCTTGGCATGGTTGTCTCTTATGCCAGGGCAAAAGCGGAATCACTGGGATACCAGGCAAGCGTGGGCATCGCCGAGCGGGCCGAGCGTTTGGCGTCCGTGCTGCTCATTACCGGCTTGACCGGATTGGGGCTTCCGCCTGTGGTGCTGTTCGGGACCCTGATCCTGTTGGCACTGGCCAGCGTGGTCACCATCATCCAGCGGATGTCCACCGTGCACCGGCAGGCCATGGCCGAGGCCGACGGAGCTGCTGCGGGCTAGCGGCTAACAATTGGACTGTCCGCAGGGAACTGGCATACGACCAGACTCGCCCCTTGCGGGTTGTGCACCTGTCCTACCACAGTGGCCTTTGTTGCCCGTCAAAGCGGTAATGAATGTACTCCCACCATGGAACGTGCGACTACTATTACTAGTACTTGGTCACCTTGACCTGAAAACCCGGTGTGCGCTGATTGCGGTCGTGTGGCTGCGCGTGCCTCCGGCAAAAAGGTCGTTTATCTACCCATAGGGGTTTTTGTGTCTACACCAGATGTAAGCAACGAAGCCGGTTCGTCCGCGAACAGCGTCACGGGCAGCAGCCGCGTCAAGCGGGGCATGGCTGAGATGCTCAAGGGCGGCGTCATCATGGACGTCGTTAACGTCGAGCAGGCCCGCATCGCTGAGGATGCCGGTGCCGTGGCTGTCATGGCGCTCGAGCGCGTTCCGGCCGATATCCGCGCCCAGGGCGGCGTGTCCCGCATGTCGGATCCGGACATGATCGATGCGATCATCGCTGCCGTGTCCATCCCGGTCATGGCCAAGGCCCGCATCGGCCACTTCGTCGAAGCCCAGATCCTGCAGTCCCTCGGCGTCGACTACATCGACGAGTCCGAGGTCCTGACCCCGGCCGACTACATCAACCACATCGACAAGTGGAACTTCACCGTTCCCTTCGTCTGTGGCGCCACCAACCTCGGTGAGGCCCTGCGCCGCATCAACGAGGGCGCGGCGATGATCCGTTCCAAGGGCGAGGCCGGCACCGGGGATGTTTCCAACGCCACCGGGCACATGCGTAAGATCCGTTCGGAGATCGCCAAGCTCGCCGCCCTTCCCGAGGACGAGCTCTACGTTGCGGCCAAGGAACTGCAGGCCCCGTATGAGCTGGTCAAGGAAGTTGCCGCCACCGGCAAGCTCCCCGTGGTGTTGTTCACCGCCGGTGGCATCGCCACTCCGGCTGATGCTGCGATGATGATGCAGCTCGGCGCGGACGGCGTGTTCGTTGGCTCGGGGATCTTCAAGTCCGGCAACCCGGCAGAGCGCGCGGCCGCCGTCGTGAAGGCCACCACGTTCCATGATGATCCCGACGTCATAGCCAAGGTCTCCCGCGGACTCGGCGAAGCCATGGTGGGCATCAACGTCGACGACATCCCCCAGCCCCACCGCCTCGCAGAGCGCGGCTGGTAAAAGTAAACCGTACGACGGCGGCCGGTCACCTTCCGAGGTGACCGGCCCCCGTCGTTTCTAATCCAGTCCCCTGCGCTTCAGGAGGGGCTCCAGTGCGGCGTCCCGGCCACGGAACGCGCGGAACGACTCCAGCGGGTCGCGGCTGTTTCCCCGTGAGAGGAGCTCGGATCGGAAGTGAGCGCCGTTCGCCCTTGTCAGACCGCCGTTCTCCTTGAACCATTCCACGGTGTCCGCATCCAGTACTTCGCTCCAAATGTAGGAGTAGTAGCCGGCCGCGTAGCCCGCGCCGGCAAAGATGTGCTGGAAGTAGCCCGTCCGGTACCGCGGCGGAATCAGCGGGTGGGCAACGCCGGCGCTGGCAAGGGCTGTGGCCTCGAAGGCCAGGACGTCCTCCGGAACGTCCGCTTCAGCCAGTACATGCCAGGCCAGGTCCAACAGGGCAGCTGCAAGATACTCCGTGGTGGCGAACCCTTCGCCCCACAGCAGTGAGGCATTGAGTTTGTCCACAGTGGCCTGGGGGAGGGGTTCCCCCGTGGAGTAATGACGGGCGTAATTGGACAGGACTTCGGGCCACATGATCCACATTTCGTTGACCTGCGACGGATACTCCACAAAGTCCCGGGGAACGGAGGTGCCGGAGAACCGCGGGTAGGTGACCTCGGAAAACAGCCCGTGCAGTGCATGTCCGAACTCATGGAAGACAGTGCGGACCTCGTCGAGGGTCAACAGCGTGGGCTCGCCGGGAGCAGGTTTGGTGATGTTGAGGTTGTTGATCACCACCGCCTTTGTTCCCAGCAGGCCGGACTGTTCCACCAACGAATTCATCCATGCGCCACCACGCTTCGAAGCACGGGTGTAGTAGTCGCCCAGGAACAGTCCGATTCCGTGGCCGTCCTCGTCGCGCACTTCCCAGATACGCACATCCGGGTGGTAGCCATCAAGATCGGACCGCTCATGGAAAGTGATGCCGTACAACTGGGTGGCAGCATGGAAGACGCCGCCGGAGAGGACGTTGTCCAAGCTGAAGTAGGGGCGCAGCGCTTGCTCGTCCACCTCAAACTTCTGCTTGCGGACCCGGGCGGAGTAGAAGGCCCAGTCCCACGGCTCCAGGTCATGCCCGGCGGAGGCGGCCAAGGCTTCGGCCTCGGACTGGGCGTTCCGAACGGCGGCAGGGGCCAACCGGCCAAGCATGGCCTCCACATCGCCGAAATTTGGCGCGGTCTGCTGGTCCACCACAAGCCCGGCATAGTTCGCAAAACCCAGGAGGCCGGCCTTCTCCGCGCGCAACCGGACAGTAGCTGACACGAGGTCCCGCACATCCAGGCCCCCACCGCTGGTGCCGCGTGCCAGGGACGCTTCATACAAACGACGCCGGATGGACCGGTTCTCCAGCGACGCGATGGCGGGCTGGTTGCTGGGCTGGATGAGCGTCAGCAGGTATTTGCCTTCGTGCCCGGCCGCTTTTGCCGCCTCAGCGGCCCCCGTGACATCTTCGGCAGGCAGCCCGGCCAGGTCTTCGGGGTCGTCGAGCAAGAGCGCCGCGGACTTCATCCCGTCCTTGACCCGCTGGCCGAACTCCGTTCCCAACCGCGAGAGTTCTGCGTTGACGTCCCGCAAGCGTTGTTGTCCAGCGGCATCAAGCTGGATGCCGGACTGCCGGAACTCCTTCAGGTATTCCTCCACCAGGCGGGAGGACTCGGGGTCGAGATCGGAGGCATCGATCGCGGCGAACCGTTCGTACAGGGCCCGGTTCATGTACACGGCGTCCTGGTGCGCCGAGAACTTGGGTGACAACTCTGTCTCCAGTGCCTTGATGTCATCAGAGGCATCGGCCGAAACCACGGTGAAAAATGCTGCAGCCGCCCTGTCCAGAAGGCGCCCGGAGCGTTCCATGGCCACGGCCGTATTCTGGAACGTTGCCGGTTCGGGATTGTCCGTAATGGCTTGAATTTCCTGCAGGTGCCCGGCCAAACCGGTGTCGACAGCCTCGGCGTAGTGCCCGGGGGTGAGGCCGGCGAACGCCGGAAGTCCATACGGCAGGGGGCTGGGGCTCAGGAGGGGTTAGTCATGAAGTGACTCTTTCACGTAAGAATCGTGTCCTCAAGGGCGGCACGCCCGGGCGTGCGGGTCTTCCGCCTTAGGATAAAAGTCATGGGGAACATCACATCTGCGGCACGACGGATCCGTCATTCACGAGCCATGATCGTGACGATCACAGCGGTGGCTGCATTGTCACTGGGCGCTTGTGGTGTCCTTGCCGAAAACGATGACCAGAACCGCAGCGCAGCGGCCTCTGCTCCCGCTTCGGAGTCGCCAACACCAACCCGCACTCCGGCGCCCAACCCGACTCCCGGCAAAGGGCCCGCCTGCCCTGAACTTCGTTGCACTTCCATCACCGTGACCGGGGACATGCTGGTCCATACCCAGTTGTGGCAACAGGCCAGGGCAGATGCCGCGGCAGCCGGCCTTCCCGGGTACACGTTCGTCCCCCTCCTTGAAGGGCAGCGACGCTATATCCGCAACAGCGACCTCGCCATCTGTCATCAGGAAACACCGGTGGCGACGCCAGAGGGGCCCTTCTCGGCCTATCCGTCCTTCAACGTTCCGCCGCAGATCATCACTGCGTCCAAGGACGTTGGCTACCAGGCGTGCACCACAGCGAGCAACCACACCATTGACCGCGGGACTGACGGGCTTCTGCGGACGCTCGATGCCCTGGACGCAGCCGGGCTCAAGCACACAGGCTCCTACCGTACCGAAGCGGAGTCCAAAGAGATCCTGATGCTCCAAACCGAGGCTGCCAAGGTGGCCGTCATCATCGGTACCTACGGCCATAACGGTCAGATTCCCGAGTACCCCTGGCTGGTGGACGAGCTTGATCCCGCAGCCATGATCGCCAAGGCCACGCAAGCCAAGACGTTGGGGGCGGACATCGTCCTGGGAGTGATGCACGCAGGCGACGAATATGCCAGCGAAGCAAACGCCCAGCAGCAGGATGTTGCGCACGCGTTGGTGGACAGCGGCCAGTTCACTATGATCTACGGGCACCACACCCACTCTGTGCTGCCGATAGAGAACTACAAGGGAACGTGGATTGTGTACGGACTGGGCAACGGTGTCACGGAGCTGTCGCCCTGGTACGTGCTCAACAACGAAGGTCTGCTGGTGAGGGCCCAGTTCAGCCAGAATGCCGCGGGCGCCTGGACCGCTTCAGACCTTGCCTGGGCGCCTTCGGTGATTGTCCGGGACCCCTACCGATGGTGTTCTGTGGCCAGCGATGCTCCACAGGGAGTCTGCGCGTCACCGGCAGCCGACGCGGCCACTTACCAACGGACCAAAGCTGTGGTGGAGTCCATGGGTGCAGCGACTGCAGGCGCGCACGAACTGCTGATTACCAAGGAGAAATAGCGCCTACCGCGGCCGGCGGGCGGCGTGTTCGCGCGCCAGTCGGGCGTAGTCGTCGTCGGGCGTTCCCGGTACAAAGGTGCCGTACTTGCGCTCGGCCGCCGTTCGGATGAGGAAATCGGCAATCGCCGGGTTCTTCGGCAGCAATGAACCATGCAGGTAACTGGCTACCACATTGTTGTAGCGCGCGCCTTCGTGCCCGTCCTTGCTGTTGTTTCCGGCACCTTTTGTGACGGTCCCAAGAGGTTCGACGCCGGGACCCAGAGTTGTCTGCCCGCTGTGGTTCTCGTAGCCCAGAATGTCTCCGAACTCGGTGGACTTCATGATCACGTTTCCAATGAGCCGCTCATCGGTGCCGTGGGTTTCGACGTCAAGGATGCCGATTCCGGGAATGACGGGCCCAGCACTGGTTTTGAAGAACTTGCCGAAAAGCTGGTAGAGACCGCAGATCACCAGCATGGGGGCACCGCCATCGGCCAGGTCCCGGAGGTGGTCTGCGCGTGCCTGGAGATCGTCCTGGATGACCACCTGTCCGCTGTCCTGTCCGCCTCCACCGACAACAATGTCTATGTCCTCGGGGAATTCGTCACCCACGTTGTATTCAAGCAACTCCGGTGTGTAGCCGTGCCACTTGATGCGCTGCTGGAGGACCAGGGCGTTGCCCCAGTCCCCGTAGATGTTCATCTCGCGGGGGTAGAGCTGAAGGACGCGGAGGGTCCCCTTGCTGGGCTGCGACGATTCGGGCTGTGCTTCCGAGGTCATGAGACCACCTCAACTATGGTGATTTTGGCGAGTTCGCGGCGGATCGCGAGCATGGAGGTGTAGGTGCAGAAAATCCGTTTGGGTTTGCCGCGGGAGCCGTTGATGAACGTGCGCAGAGCGGCGGTGATGTCCGGTTCCACCACGCCGAACGGCACGTCGTCGTACTGCAACCGCAGCGCCATGTCGTAGGCGCGGACGCCAGTGAGGACTTCCACGCCATCCTCGCGCAATGATTCGAACTCCACATCCCAGAGCCAGGACATGTCCCTGCCGTCAGCGTAGTTGTCGTTGATGGCGATCATGGTGGCGTACCCACCGGCAGGGAAGGACTTCAGCCCGAGCCGGAATCCACTGGGATTTTTCACGAGGACAAGTTCCAAGGGCTGGCCATCCACGGTGAGGCTTTCACCACGACCAAAGGCGGGAGCTACTTCGCCCAGTGCTTTGACCAGTTTGGGGGTATCGACGGGGCCGGTACCGAGGACAGCGCGCGCCAGCGACAAGGCGGCAGCTGCGTTGAAGATGTTGTAGACCCCCCGCAACTTCATTTCGGTACTGACGGTTTCGCCGTCGAACTCGAAATCGGCGTCCTGCGCGCCTACCCGGCGGAGCACGACGTCGGCGGCCGGCAACTCTACTGGCTCACCTGGTGCCGCGGCCACCGAAGTTCCGGACGGCGACGGGCCGGAGCCCGAGGTTCGCATTTCGTCGTCGTTCGGGAAAGTGCTGCGCAGGGATTCGTCGAGGCCGAAGTACCGAACGGCGGGGTGGTGAAGTGCGTCAACGTCATGAAGGATCTTCGCGATCCGGGCCACGCGGGGATCTTCACGGTTCAGGACCACGGTGTCCGTGGTTCTGGAGGCGATGTGCTCCAGTAAGCGGGCGGTTTTGTCGATTTCGCCGAAGCGGTCCAATTGGTCGCGGAGGACATTGAGCAGGAGGCTGAAACGGGGCTGGACCTTGTTGACGAAATGCACGGCATGCGCTTCGTCGAGTTCCAGGATGGCGATGTCGGCATCGAGCCGTCCGCGCCAGTCCACTTCGCCAAGGAGGGACGCGGCCACGCCACGGGTGAAGTTGCTGCCAGAGCGGTTGGTGAAGACTTTCAGGCCTTGGCTTTCGAGGAGCTCCACCACCATCTTTGTGGTGGTGGTCTTGCCGTTGGTGCCACTGACCACGGCCACGCCGTGGGGGAGTGAGGCCAGCGTTCGCTGCATGAAGCCGGGATCGATTTTCTCAACCACCAGGCCGGGAAAAGCTGATCCTCCGCCCCGAAGCCGGGACAGTGTGCGGACCAGCTTGCCGAGGGGGACGCTGAAGGAAAGCATGCTCTGTAATATATCCCAGTCAGGGCATGGAACCCGGACTGGGCGGAGTCGCCGGTGGCCGCAGAAGACGTCGCGGCAGGCGCAGCGCACTATGATGGATCAATGACCAACCCCCTTTCCGACGCTTCATCGCGCGTGGGTTCAGGACTCAGGATCGGCGTTCTGGCACTTCAGGGCGACTTCCGCGAGCATATCCACGCTGTGGAGGCCGCTGGAGCCACCGGCGTGGGTATCCGCCGGCCGTCCGAGCTGGACGATGTTGACGGCCTGATCATCCCCGGCGGCGAATCCACCAGCATCGACAAATTGTCGCGGATCTTCGAACTGCGTGATCCGATCCAAAAGCGCATTGCAGACGGCCTTCCCGTCTACGGCTCCTGCGCCGGAATGATCCTCCTGGCCGATGAGATCGCCGATCCCGCCAAGGATCTCAACGGAAATCCCCAGCAGACTTTCGGCGGCCTGGACATCACTGTGCGCCGGAACGCCTTTGGGCGCCAGCGTGAATCCTTCGAAACGGATCTCGATTTCAAGGGCCTGGACTTCAGCGCCGGGGAGTCCGGCGTGGATCCCGTCCACGCCGTCTTCATTCGTGGTCCCTGGGTGGAGCGTGTGGGTGCGGACGTTGAAATCCTGGCGCAGGTTGATCCGGACCACGCCAGCCACACGGCTGCTTTGCACGGAGTGGCTAGAATTGTTGCAGTGCGCTCCGGCCACCTGCTGGCCACCTCCTTCCACCCGGAAGTGACTGGGGAGAAGCGCGTGCATGAACTCTTTATTCGAATGATCAGAGGAGAAGCGTAAAGCATGTCAGGCCACTCCAAATGGGCGACCACCAAGCACAAAAAAGCCATCATTGACGGCCGGCGTGCAAAGTCGTTCGCGAAACTGATCAAGAACATCGAAGTTGCTGCCCGCATGGGCGGCCCGGACCTCGCCGGCAACCCCGGCCTGGAACTCGCCGTCACCAAGGCCAAGAAGACTTCGGTACCCAATGACAACATCGATCGCGCTATCAAGCGTGGCGCGGGCCTCACCGGCGAGGTAGTCGACTACACCGAAATCATGTACGAGGCCCGCGGCCCGCAGGGTTCGGCACTGCTGATCGAATGTCTGACAGACAACAAGAACCGGGCAGCTTCGGAAGTCCGCCTCGCCATTTCGCGCAACGGCGGCACCATTGCCGACCCCGGATCGGTCAGTTACCTCTTCGCCCGGAAGGGTGTTGTGGTCCTGCCGAAAAACGGCCTCAGCGAAGACGACATCCTGATGGCTGTCCTGGAAGCCGGAGCCGAAGAAGTGAAGGACAGCGGCGAGAACTGGGAAATCCATTCCGAGCCCTCTGACCTCCAAGCCATCCGCGACGCCCTCAAGGAAGCCGGCATCGACTACGAAACCGATGAAGCCGAATTTGTTCCATCCATGCAGGTGGAGCTCGATGTCGATGGTGCCAAGAAGTTCATGAAGCTTGTCGATGCCCTGGAAGATCTGGACGATGTCCAGAACGTTTACAGCAACGCGGACCTCAGCGAGGAAGTGCAGGCAGCCCTCGACGCCGAGTAGTCGGCCCGGCGCAGCACTTACTTTTTGTCACTCAGCAGGTTTACAGCCACCAGGAAGGCCCGGACTTGACTCTTCGCGTATTGGGAGTCGATCCGGGCCTCACCCGTTGCGGCATAGGCGTTGTGGACATAGAGCGGAGCCGCAGGGCCACCATGGTGGCCGTCGGCGTGGTGGGCACTTCTGCTGAGCTGACGCTGGATAAGCGTCTTCTTGTCATAGCCCAAGCCATTGATGAATGGCTGGACCTTCACAAGCCCGACGTCGTAGCCGTCGAACGTGTTTTTTCGCAGATGAACGTCAGCACGGTGATGGGTGTGGCACAGGCTTCGGGCGTGGTTATCGTGGCGGCCGCACGTCGCGGGATCCCCGTCGCGTTGCACACACCTTCGGAGGTCAAGGCGGCAGTTACCGGCAGCGGCACTGCCAACAAGGATGCGGTGACCAAGCTGGTGACCAAGATTTTGCGCCTGGATGCTCCGCCGAAGCCCGCTGATGCCGCGGACGCCCTTGCGCTTGCCCTGACGCACGCGTGGCGCGCAGGCAGTGGAATGGGCTCAGCCAGCGGCGCGAACGGTAAGGCTGGTCTCACGCCCGCCCAGAAAGCGTGGGCTGACGCGGAAGCAAAAGCGCGCCGCAAACGGTGATTGCCAGCTCCCCTTGCTAGGGTATTCGTAGATATGTTCGGATAGTCCGCTTCTGCCGCAATACTGAGAGCAGTATGACGGTGACGGAGCAGGCAGTATTTCAGGAGCCGGGTCTTGATCAGTTTTCTCCGTGGAACCGTAGCCCACGTTGGTTTGTCCACCGCTGTAATCGACCTCAACGGTGCGGGCATGAGTGTCTTCGCCACGCCGCAGACCTTGAGCCACCTCAAAACAGGGACTGAAGCCAAGCTCTTCACGTCCATGATCGTCCGCGAAGATTCGCTCACGCTCTTCGGATTCGCCGACGACGACGAACGTGAAGTATTCGACGTCCTGCTCAGTGTCAGCGGGGTAGGGCCGCGTTTGGCGTTGGCCGTCCTCGCCGTGCACGAACCGGAGGCCATCCGGGTGGCTGCGCACACCGGTGACAGCAAGACGTTCACCAAGGTGCCGGGAATCGGTCCCAAGGTAGCCGGCCGGATTGTCCTTGAACTGGCCGGAAAGTTGGTTCCCCACGGGACTGGTACCGGTACTGCTCCCGCAGTGGCCCCCAACGCCGAATGGAAGCCGCAGGTAGTCGCAGCCATGACCAGCCTGGGATGGTCCGAGAAGGACGCAAACGGCAGCATCGACAAAGCAATGGCCGACTCCCCGGAACTCGTGGATGCAGCGAACGTGGCCCAAATTCTCCGCGCCACCCTGCGGTGGCTGGGCCAGGACGGGGCACGTGCAGGCAATCGTGTAGGCAGCCGTGGCTGAGCAGTCACTCGTCAACGGGGGAGAGGAACCGGAAGAGCGGGTCATTGAGGCTGCACTCCGTCCCAAGAACCTGCATGATTTCGTCGGTCAGCACCGTGTCCGTAAGCAACTGGCACTGGTCCTCGAGGCGTCAAAGATGCGCGGCCGCAGTGCCGACCACGTTTTGATGTCCGGCCCTCCCGGCTTGGGCAAGACAACTCTGGCCATGATCATCGCGGCAGAAATGAACGCTCCATTGCGTATCAGCAGTGGTCCTGCCATCCAGCACGCCGGAGACCTCGCCGCCATCCTCTCCTCCTTGTCCGAAGGGGAGGTCCTGTTCCTGGACGAAATCCACAGGATGTCCCGGCCTGCAGAGGAAATGCTCTACATGGCCATGGAGGACTTCCGGGTGGACATTGTGGTGGGCAAGGGAGCCGGCGCTACGGCCATACCCTTGGAGCTGCCGCCGTTCACCCTGGTTGGAGCCACTACCCGTGCCGGCCTCCTGCCGGGTCCGTTGCGTGACCGCTTCGGCTTCACAGGCCACCTCGAGTTCTACTCGGTTGGCGAACTGGAGCTTGTCCTCCGACGATCTGCCGGCCTGCTGGACCTGAAGGTGAACTCGGCCGGGTTCACCGAGATCGCGGGCAGGTCGCGTGGTACGCCACGCATTGCAAACCGCCTCCTTCGCCGTGTCCGTGACTGGGCCCTGGTCCATGGCATTGACCAGATTGACGCCCGGTCAGCTTCGGCTGCTTTGGACATGTATGAAGTGGATGCGCGGGGGCTGGACCGGCTGGACCGTTCCGTGCTGGAAGCGCTCATCACCAAGTTCAATGGCGGTCCTGTGGGATTGTCCACCCTGGCGATCGCGGTGGGAGAGGAACCGGAAACGGTGGAGACCGTGGCCGAGCCGTTCCTGGTGCGTGAAGGACTGTTGGGACGCACGCCGCGGGGCCGTATTGCCATGGCGTCTGCGTGGACGCACCTAGGTTACGCCGTTCCGGCCGGAGTCTTCGGCCAGGAAGCCCTGGCACTGTTCGGCGAGGACGAAAACCACGCCGAAAGCGTAGATACCATCGGTTAACACGCCCTGTTCAGCTTTTCCCTCTAGACTGGTATGACGCTCGGCACGTTCGAGTCCTTGATCCATGCAACCGCCTCGCGGATCTGCCAGGGACGTTGCCGTGGACCAAAACGTAAGTACAGAACGGAACTTCCCTGTGGATCCAATGACCATATTGCTGTTCGTCATGCTTGGACTCTTTGTCTTCATGATGTTCCGCCGCAACAAGAAGACCCAGCAGCAGCAGGCTGAGATGCAGTCCAAGTTTGCTCCGGGCGTCGACGTCATGACCAGCTTCGGTCTCTTTGGCCGCATCGTCTCCATCGACGAAGCCGAGAACAAGGTCGTCATCGAACTTTCCCCGGGTAACCAGGCCACGGTTCACCGCCAGGCCGTCACCAAGGTCGTCGAGGCGCCCGCCGAGGAAGCCCCGGTTGTGCCGGACGACGCTTCTTCCCTGACTACCGCAGATGCTGAAGCTCCTGCCGCAGTTGAGACGCCCGAAGAAACCATTGCGCGCCTCAACAAAGAGGACAAGAAGGACAACTAGGATCGTCAGGCGCGGCACCCCCGCGCCAGGCAACTTCTACGGCAGCTGAGAGCCGCCGGCAGACGCTCACCAGCGTTGGCCGGCGGCTGTCCGGCGATAACAGGAAGATCGATAATGGCACGGACCGGCCCCAAAAATTCAGCCCGCAGGGTGCTGACCTGGCTTGGAGCAATATTCGTTGTACTCACCGCTGTCCTGGGTGGCGGAGTTTTGACTGGCAACGCCAGTTGGGCCCCCAAGCTTGCCTTGGACCTCGAGGGCGGTACCCAGATGATCCTGGCGCCCAGGGTTGAAGGATCCAGCGAGATCAACGAAGAGCAGCTCAACCAGGCAGTCGCCATCATCCGTCAGCGAGTTGATGGCTCGGGCGTTGCTGAAGCAGAAATCAGCACCCAGTCCGGCCGCAATGTGGTGGTCAGTCTCCCGGGCACACCCTCCAAGGAAACCCGCGACCTGATCCAGGCTTCGGCCGACATGAACTTCCGGCCTGTCATCACCTATGGCGATCCCGCTGCAGTTCCCGTGGAATCGCGCACACCGGATGACCAGCTGAACAAGCCGACGGCGGAGCCGGCCAATGCCAGCGATGCCAATTGGATCACCCCGGAAATCCAGAAGGAATTCGAAGCCCTCGACTGCGTCAATCCTTCGACTGAAAGGCGTGAACGCTCCGATCCGGCCAAGCCCCTTGTGACCTGCGAAGCTGCCACGGCCACGACGCCCGCCATCAAGTACATCCTTGGACCCGTAGAAGTCCGGGGCCAGGACATCAGCGACTCCACCTTCTCCCAGGTGCAGGGCGCCCAGGGTTCGGTCACCAACTCCTGGGGCGTGAACATCGTCTTCAACGGGGATGCCACAGAGAAGTTCAAGGCCGTCACCGAGCGGCTGAACCAGTATTACGTGGCTGCACAAGCCCAAGGATCCGACGATCCCAAGTCCCAGTTCGCCATTGTCCTGGACGACAAAGTCATTTCCGCGCCGCGTTCCCTGGCAGTGATCACTGACGGACGCCCTCAGATCACAGGCAATTTCACGCAGGCTACCGCCAAGGCGCTGTCCGATCAGCTCCGCTACGGCGCCCTGCCCATCAGCTTCGAGATTCAGTCACAGGAGCAGATTTCGGCCACCCTGGGTGGCGACCAGCTTCGGCTCGGGTTGCTGGCAGGCATGATCGGTCTGGCGCTGGTGGTTGTCTACTCACTCTTCCAATACCGGGCCCTTGGCCTTGTCACCATCGCCTCCCTGGTGGTGGCAGGTGTCTTGACCTATCTCGCCATCGCGATCCTCGGTTGGACTGAAAATTATCGACTCTCCCTTGCTGGTGTGGCTGGTTTGATCGTGGCCATCGGACAGACTGCTGACTCGTTCATCGTCTACTTCGAGCGCATCCGCGATGAACTGCGCGAAGGCCGTGGACTGGTTTCCGCCGTCGAAAACGGCTGGAAGCGGGCCAAGCGAACCGTCCTTGCGTCCAAGGCCGTTAACCTCCTTGCAGCCCTGGTGCTTTACTTCGTGGCTGTCGGAAACGTGCGTGGCTTCGCCTTCACTTTGGGACTGACAGCCCTTGCCGACCTCTTGGTGGTCTTCATGTTTACGCACCCCATGCTGCAGGTCCTGGCGCGCACCAAGTTCTTCGGGGAAGGCCACCGTTTCTCGGGCCTCTCCCCGGACCGTCTTGGCGCAGTTCCCTTATATCGTGGCGCGGGCCGGCTTCGGACACCCGATGAGAAGCCCACGCCTGTTCGTGCGCGCAACACCGGCGCAGTGGCTGAGGCCGAGCGTCGCATGACCATCGCCGAACGGCGCCTTGCCGAGAAGGGCCAGCTGACCGGTTCCTCCAAGGCAACCAAGGAGGAGAAGTAATGACTACGAGCTTCGCAACCTTCGGCCATGAGCTGTACACGGGCAAGCGCTCGTACAACTTCGTTAATTCGAAGAAGATCTGGTTCATCATCGCGGCCGTCGCGGTGGCCCTGTCCATCCTCATTCCAGTGGCCAAGGGCGGATTTAACCTTGGCATCGAATTCAGGGGCGGCTCGGAGTTCACCGTCTCCAACGTGAGCACCACGGATGCCAGCCTCGGCGAAAAGGCTGTGCACGACGTCGTACCCGGCGCCATTCCCCGGGTGGCAAATGTCGCGGGCAACACCATGCGGATCCAAACGGACCAGCTGACCGATGACGAGACCAACCGCATCAAGGATGGCCTCACCAGCGCGTACGGCGTCACCGAAAATGAGGTGACGTCCAACTTCGTCGGTCCCACCTGGGGGCAGGATGTCACCAGGCAGGCACTCATCGGCCTGGTGGTCTTCGTTGGTTTGGCTGCCATCCTGATGGCGCTGTACTTCAGAACCTGGAAAATGTCGTTGTCGGCCCTCGTGGGCATGCTTGTCACGATGTTCACCACAGCGGGTGTCTACGCCCTGAGCGACTTCGAGGTCACGCCGTCGGCCATCATCGGCTTCCTGACGGTCCTGAGCTACTCGCTCTATGACACCGTGGTGGTCTTCGACAAGATTCGCGAGAACACTGCCGACATTTCCACCTCCACCCGCCGTACGTTCGGTGAAGAGGTCAACCTGGCCGTCAACCAAACCCTGGTCCGCTCCATCAACACCATGATGGTGGCCGTGCTCCCGGTCGCAGCCATCCTCTTCATCGGTGCCGGACTGCTTGGCGCGGGCACGCTGCGCGACCTCTCGCTGGCGTTGTTCGTCGGGATCCTCATCGGTACGGCAGCCACCATCTTCATCGCTGCGCCCCTTTACGCCTGGCTGCGCCAAGGTGAACCGGAGCTCGTGAAGCAGGCCAAGAAGGTAGCCCACCGCCGGGCCGACGCCACCGTATAGGCCCGTCGCAACACCTCTGTTTGACCAAAGAGCCGGTCCCCGCACTTATGCAGGGACCGGCTCTTTGACTTGCCCGTCCTGTGCGTCATGTGCTGCCCATTTGCAGAAGCATTCACCTGCGGGAATAGACTTAGAGAATTATTCGGTTGTGAGGGGTACTTCTGTGGAAGAACGTGCGACGTCGGCACCACCGGCGGGCGGGGAAGACGGCCACAATGCTGTGGCGGTTCCAGCAACAAGCATGGCTGGACGGACTGCGGGAGCTGTTCCGGTGGACACCCCTGGCGCGCGTCCCACCTTCCCGGGGCGGCGGGAGCGTACACGTTCCCGGCTGGCCCGTCTGACCGGCCGTGGCGTGGCTCCATACTCGCCGATCCTCGAACCCTTGCTGCGGACGGTGCGGGCCAACAACCCCAAAGAAGACTTTGACCTGATCCAGCGGGCCTTCACAGTTGCAGAGCGGAGCCACCAAGGCCAGAAACGCAAGAGTGGTGATCCCTACATCACCCATCCGGTGGCCGTGGCCACCATCCTGGCTGAACTCGGCATGACAGGCACCACGCTGGCGGCGGCGTTGCTTCACGACACCGTGGAGGACACTCCCTACACGCTCGCTGACCTCACACGGGATTTTGGTCCCGAGGTTGCCATGCTGGTGGACGGCGTAACCAAGCTGGACAAGGTCAGCTTTGGTGAAGCCGCACAATCCGAGACCGTCCGCAAGATGGTTGTGGCCATGGCCAAGGACATCCGCGTCCTGATGATCAAGTTGGCTGACCGCCTGCACAACGCCCGTACGTGGCGCTTCGTCTCCGCTGAGTCCTCCTCCCGCAAGGCTCGTGAAACGCTGGAGATCTTTGCCCCGCTGGCTCACCGACTGGGCATGAACACCATCAAGTGGGAGCTCGAAGACCTGTCCTTCGCTGCCCTGTACCCCAAGGTGTACGAGGAAATCGTGCGCATGGTGGGAGACCGTACGCCGGAGCGCGAGAAGAGCCTCAGCGTCATCCGCAACCAGATCGCAGACGATCTGCGCACGGCCAGGATCAAGGCGACCATCACTGGGCGTCCCAAGCACTATTACTCCATTTACCAGAAGATGATCGTCCGGGATAAGGACTTCGACGACATCAACGACCTCATGGGCGTGCGTGTCCTGGTGGACTCGGTCAGGGACTGTTACGCAGCGCTGGGTACCCTGCATTCGCGATGGAACCCCCTTCCGGGGCGGTTCAAGGATTACATCGCCATGCCCAAGTTCAACATGTACCAATCGCTGCACACCACGGTGATCGGCCCGGGCGGCAAGCCCGTGGAGATTCAGATCCGTACCCACGAGATGCACCGCCGGGCCGAGTACGGTGTGGCAGCGCACTGGAAGTACAAGGACCAGCCCAACCGTACGGCGCAAGGCCCGGGCAGCCCTCGCGACGGCGACATGGGCTGGTTGAGGTCCCTGGTGGACTGGCAGCAGGAAACGTCAGACCCCGGCGAGTTCCTGGACTCCCTGCGGTATGAGATCAATGCACGCGAAGTGTTCGTCTTCACCCCCAAGGGTGAGGTCATGGCTCTGCCTGCGGGATCAACTCCCGTCGATTTTGCCTACGCCGTCCATACAGAGGTGGGTCACAGGACCATCGGGGCCCGCGTCAACGGCAAGCTGGTCCCGCTCAACAGTGAGCTGAACCATGGCGACTGGGTGGAGATTTTCACCTCCAAGGCCGAAGGAGCCGGTCCCAGCCAGGACTGGCAACACTTCGTCAAGTCGGCACGTGCACGCAACAAGATCCGCCAGTGGTTCACCAAAGAACGCCGCGAAGAAGCAATCGATCGCGGCAAGGACATGCTGACCCGGGCCATGCGGAAGCAGAACCTTCCGCTGCAGCGCCTGATGACGCACGACGCCTTGTCTGCGGTGGCCGAGGACTTCCACTACGTTGATATCTCCGGGCTCTACGCAGGTGTCGGTGATGGGCACACCTCCGCCCAGTCCGTGATGGAAAAACTCGTCGAGCACTTGGGAGGCCACGAGACTCCGGATGAAGATCTCGAAGAAGTCAGCATTCCAACGCAGGTCGCCAAGTCCAAATTCTCAGACTCCGGAGTCATCGTCCGCGGTGTGGGCGACGTTTGGGTCAAACTGGCCCGTTGCTGCACGCCCGTTCCGCCGGACCCCATTCTGGGATTCGTCACCCGAGGCTCTGGCGTCTCCGTCCACCGAACGGATTGCACCAATGTTTCCGGGCTCCGGGACCAGCCGGACAGAATCGTTGAAGTGGAATGGGCCCCCACACAGTCGAGCGTCTTCCTGGTGGAAATCCAAGTGGAGGCCCTGGACCGTAAGTCGCTGTTGTCCGACGTGACGCGGATTCTGTCCGAGAACCACGTGAACATCCTCGCTGCGTCGGTCCATACCTCCAGCGACAGGGTAGCGATCTCGAAGTTCGCGTTCGAAATGGGTGACCCCAAGTATTTGCACCACGTCCTGAATGCCGTCCGCCGCATTGATGGTGTCTTTGACGTCTACCGCACCACGGGCAACAGGCGGCGCACCTAGTCGGCTGCAAGGTGCGACAACGTGGCCAGCGCGCGCCGCTTGTGGGGAACGCGGGGTGCTGCCTCCACAGCCAGCGTGAGGAGTCGCAAGCGGATGCCCAGGTCCTCCTTGGCCAGGAGGCGCCTTAGGGCCGGGAGGGCGCGGTCGCTTTCCACGTGCAAGGCGATGTCCGCTGCGGTGCGGAGCGGGCTGCTCACCAGCATCCCGCCCAGGCTTACTACGTCCATCTGGCCCAGCCTTACCTCGTGGAGGCTGCAGGCGGTGCTTCCGCGCAGACTTGAAATACGGTGCTTCGCATCCACCAGGAGTGACAGGTGCTCCGGAGGGTTCGCGCAGCCGTAGATCCACGCGGCCGTGAGGCGGCCGGCGACTACTTTGGTCCGGATCCGTTCCGGAACTGTGAGGGCTGCTGCACGGGCCCGGAGGCGATGGGTGATTGCGGTGCCCGGCGAAGCATAACTCTTCCCGTAGAGCGGCAGCAGGATGCCGTCGAAGGCCATGCTCTGGAGTTCGTTCCATGTAAAGATCCGGTTGGGGGAGTACAGCTCTGGGATGACCGGCTCCGATAAGTGCGGGGCGGCGACAGCGGGGTCCATCCACTGATCATTCCGTGCAGCCACCCAACCAGTACAGGCTCCGTCCCGGTTATGTGGATAACCGGGACGGAGCCTGCAGTACTGCCAAGCCTGGAGTGCTAGGCGAGATCGCTTGCAGAACGCTGAATCTGGTCCAGCCACGCCTGGCGGGCCTCCAAAGCCTCGCGAGCGGCCTTGATGCGGCGCTGGTCGCCTGCCTTCTCCGCCTTTTCAAGGTCATCCTTGAGACCGGCGATGGCAGCTTCGAGTTGGGAGAGGGCGCTGTTGGTGCGTGCCTTGGTCTCCGGGTTGCTCCGGCGCCACTTCTCTTCTTCGGCTTCCTTGACGGCGTCTTCGACCTTGCGGAGTCCGGCCTCGATGCGTCCCATATCCCCGCGCGGAACCTTACCGGCATCTTCCCAGCGGTCCCGGATGGACTGGAGGGCCTTCTTGGTTGCGTTGAGGTCGTTGATGGGGAGCAGAGCCTGCGCTTCGGCTACGAGCTGCTCCTTGACCACCAGGTTGGCGGTGTACTCCTGGTCGATTTGGTCGTTGGCTGCCTGGCGGTTGCTGAAGAAGACGTCCTGGGCGGCGCGGAACCGGCCCCACAGTGCGTCGTCATCCTTGCGGCTCGCCCGAGGGGTGGCCTTCCACTGGTCCATCAGCCTGCGGTATTCACCGGCGGCAAATCCCCAATCTGTGGAAGAGGAGAGGGCTTCGGCCTCCGCGATCAGCGCTTCCTTGGCAGACTTTGCCGCTGAATTGTTGCTGTCCAGTTGCGAGAAGTAGGCGCGGCGGTGACGATCAAAGACAGTGCGGGCCGAACGGAACCGCTTCCACAGTGCGTCCTCGTTGCTTCGACCCAGACGTACGCCGCTCTTCTGCGCCGCCTTCCAGGTTTCAAACAACTCGTTCATGCGTGCGCTGGAGGTCTTCCATTGGATCTGGGCAGGATCCTGTCCGGCAATGGATTCGGCTTCGGCAACGATTGCTTCACGAGCAGCGAGTTCACTGGCACGCACAGCATCGTGTGCTGCCTTCTCTGACTTTTCCAGCTCCACGACCTGAGCGGACAGGGCATCCAGGCGTGCCTCAGCAGACCGGATGTCGCCCACCATGGTGCGCTCTGCGAGTTGCTCGCGGAGATGGGTGACAGTTTTTTGCATGTCCGTGGCCGGAGCTTTTGATTCCACACGGTGTTCCAGCAGGACAACCTGGGCAACGATGTCGTCGAACTTCCGGGCGAAGTAGCCCAGGGCTTCGTCGGTGCTGACACCCGGGTACTGGCCAACGGCGATCTCTTCGCCATCCAACGTCAGGAACACGTGGCCATCACCTTCAGCGCGGCCCCACTTGGCTGCCTCGGCAAGAGACGCGGCGGACACGGCCGGGGCAGCGGGAACGACGGCGGCAGGGGCCTTGGGGCGGGCCGCAAACGCTGCAGGTGTTGGCGCTGCGGACGGGGCCGGTCGCGGTGCGGCCGGCTCGCTTGCGGCAGCTTCGGCCTCGGGCGTCGCTGCAGGTGCCGGCTTGTCCTCGGCTGGGGCCTCGGTCTCGGCTGCGGCCTGGGTCTCGGCTGGGGCCTCGGTCCCGGCGGCTGCCACAGTCTCTGCCGCTGCCTCATCAACATGCGTTGGTTCTTGTGCAGCTGCCGGGGCGACGGCGGTTTCTGCAGTGCCGGGGCTGGTCGCCTCGACTGCTTCTTCTTCGTTGGCCACTACTGCTGTTTCGTCGGATTTCTGACTGTCTGTCACCGCTAAAAGTCTTTCGCTTGGAGGGACTGCTAAGGTAATGCACCCCGGGCCGGGCCCGGAGCTGGTTACTTCAGAGAAAACGAGTCTATCGTGACAGGTGCCACAGGGGCGCCGTCACTGGTGCTTTCGCCGGTTTTCAGGCCTGCGGCGGCGATGTTGGTGACCACGTCCAACCCGCTGGTTACCTTGCCCACTATGGTGTATCCACCTGCCGTATCAGCCGGAATGGTGGTGTCCTTATAGACGATGAAGAACTGGTGGCCGTTGCCGTAGGCGTTGTTCCCGCTGCGGGCCACCGCAATTGTTCCCGCGGGGTACTTGTTGTCTGCGGGCGTGTTTTCGAGCGGACCCCATCGGTAGTCGGGGTCGTCCGCGCCGTCGTCGGACGTGGCGCCGCACTGAAGCAGCCCGAAGGTTTCCGAGGTCGTCAGGCGGTGGCAGAACTTCCCGTTGTAGTAGCTGGCATCGCTCAACGACTTGAGGACTGCGGCGGCCTGCGGTGCCGCAGTGCCGTTCAGTTCGATGCCAAGCACGCCGGTGTTCAGCGCCAGCTCGCCGGTGAAGGTCTTACCCGCTGCGGTATCAGGGCTGGGAACGTCCGGACTGTTGGACGCAACGGCAGAGGGAGAAGCGGACGGAGAACTCAGGCCCGCCTCTGCAGCAGTGAACTCAGCCTCGGTGGGGTTGGAGCTGAAGGCAGTCAGTTGCAGCACGACGGCGAGGATCACTGCCGCTGCACCCGCGCCGATGGCGATGGTGTTGTCGCGTTTGCGCCGCTTGCCCTGTTCCTGCCGCAGGGCACGCTTGGCTTCCATCTGCTTGATGCGCCGTTTCGCTTCGCGGTCATCCCGCGACCTTGTTGCCAAGAGTCCTCCTGATTTTGTGCACTTTACGGGGCCGCCGACAGGAACCCGGGCATGCTGCATTAGATGTGCACGCGCGGAAAGCATAAACTGGCTGCCGCACATAGTTTATGCATGACCGGCTGGACGCCCGCCCTGTAAACGCCGTACGGGCGTTTTAAAGCTGTGGGTCCTGTACCAGCGTCAGCTTTCTTCGAGGAGACATTTCCACCATGGCACGTACCGCCTCCCTGTCCGGATTCCCCGAGTGGCTTCCCCAGGAGCGGTTGGTGGAGCTCCATGTGCTGGATACGCTCCGTAAGACGTTTGAGTTGCACGGGTTTTCGTCCATCGAGACCAGGGCAGTGGAAACAGTGGGGCAGCTGCTCCGCAAAGGCGAGATCGACAAAGAGGTTTACGGCCTGAGCCGTCTCCAGTATGACGAGGGTGAGGCAGCGAAGTCGGATAAGGCGGATCCCAACGCCTTGGCATTGCACTTCGACCTGACTGTTCCCTTCGCGCGCTACGTGGTGGAGAACGCCGGGTACCTGGCGTTCCCCTTCCGCCGCTACCAAATCCAGAAGGTGTGGCGTGGCGAGCGGCCGCAGGAAGGCCGCGCCCGTGAGTTCACCCAGGCGGACATCGATGT
This sequence comes from Arthrobacter sp. WCS2018Hpa-7, assembly GCF_031843805.1. NCBI lineage: Bacteria > Bacillati > Actinomycetota > Actinomycetes > Micrococcales > Micrococcaceae > Arthrobacter > Arthrobacter sp. WCS2018Hpa-7. Next base: position 117,439 of record NZ_JAVTJB010000006.1, on the reverse strand, counting down.
GGTGGGCGACGGCGAGCTTCCGTTCCGCTACGACGTCGAGATTGCCCTGGTCATCGCCGAGGCACTGAGCGCATTGCCGATTCCGGATTTCCGGCTCCGGATCAACAACCGGAAGCTGGCCGAGGGCTTCTATCGCGGCATCGGCCTGACGGACACTGCCGGGGTCCTGCGCAGTATCGACAAACTGGAAAAGATCGGCGCCGCGAAGGTTGCCGAGCTGTTGAAGAGTGAGCTCGGTGCCACGGACGAGCAAGCCGGACTGGCCCTGAAACTGGCGAGTATCCGTACTGAAGACACCTCCTTCGTCCAGCAGGTGCGCGCCTTGGGCGTCACCGATGAGCTCCTGGAGGAAGGGCTTAACGAGCTGGAGCAGGTCATCCAGGCGGCCGTTCAGCGTGCTCCGGGCAAGGTGGTTGCCGATTTGAGCATCGCCCGCGGCTTGGATTACTACACCGGAACTGTGGTGGAAACCGTGTTGGTGGGCCACGAGCAGCTCGGTTCCATTTGCTCCGGTGGCCGCTACGATGCCCTGGCCAGCAAGGGCAACCGCAAGTTCCCCGGCGTCGGCCTTTCCATCGGTGTGACGCGCCTCGTTTCGCGCATCCTTAGCCAGGAACTGGCGACGGCCTCGCGCTCGGTCCCCACAGCGGTCCTGGTTGCGTTGAACACGGACGACAGCTGGTCTGCGGCGCAGGATATCGCGGCACAGTTGCGGGGGAGGGGCATCGCGACCGAAGTTGCTGCGAAGGCCGAGAAATTCGGCAAGCAGATCAAGTTCGCCGACCGGCGCGGTATCCCGTTCGTGTGGTTTACCGACGACGACGGGAAGCACCAGGTCAAAGACATCCGTACCGGCGAGCAGGTTGACGCCGACCCCGCAGAATGGACGCCGTCGGAAGAGGACTTGCACGTCCGCGTCACCACCGCCTGATACAGGCATCGCTTGTTCCGCCGTTTGGCGGGAGCCGCGGCCGGGGCGGGTAAACTCGGATGGGACTGCCATTGCTGCGGTCCCTATAAATTTCATGCTGAAAGGAATGCTGTGCTGCGCACACATGACCTCGGATCACTTCGCTCCGAGCACATTGGACAAACCGTTACCCTGGCCGGCTGGGTGGGCCGCCGCCGTGATCACGGTGGCGTTGCATTCGTTGACCTGCGTGACGCGTCCGGTGTCGCCCAGGTGGTAGTCCGTGAGGAAGAGGTCTTCCATGGCCTGCGGAACGAGTACGTCCTGCAGGTGACGGGTACCGTCAACAAGCGTCCCGAAGGCAACGAAAACCCGGCTCTGGCGACGGGTGACATCGAGGTGATCGCTGACAAGGTGGTCATCCTCAACACCTCCGAGCCGCTTCCGTTCCAGATCGACGAACACGTCGAAGTCGGCGAGGAAGCACGCCTCAAGCACCGTTACCTGGACCTGCGCCGTCCCGGCCCCGCCCGCAACATGCGCCTGCGTTCGGAGGCCAACCGTGTGGCCCGCGAACTGCTGCACCAGCGCGGCTACGTCGAAATCGAGACGCCCACGCTGACGCGTTCGACGCCGGAAGGCGCCCGCGACTTCGTTGTCCCGGCACGCCTGGCGCCCGGTTCCTGGTATGCCCTGCCGCAGTCGCCGCAGCTTTTCAAGCAGCTGCTCCAGGTGGGCGGCTTTGAGAAGTACTACCAGATTGCCCGTTGCTACCGCGACGAGGACTTCCGTGCGGACCGCCAGCCGGAGTTCACCCAGCTGGACATCGAAGCCAGCTTCGTGGATCAGGACGATGTCATTGAGCTTGGCGAGGCAATCGTCAAGACCCTGTGGCAGCTCATCGACGTCGAGATCCCCACTCCGATCCGCCGCATGACGTATCTGGATGCCATGGCCAAGTACGGCTCGGACAAGCCGGACCTGCGCTTCGGTGTGGAACTGACAGAGCTGACGGACTTCTTCAAGGACACCAACTTCGGTGTGTTCAAGGCACCCTACGTCGGTGCAGTGGTCATGCCCGGCGGAGCTTCGCAGCCACGCCGTACGCTGGACGGCTGGCAGGAATTCGCCAAGCAGCGCGGACATAAGGGCCTTGCCTACGTTCTCTTCAAGGAGGACGGCGAGCTCGCCGGCCCCGTTGCCAAGAACCTCACGGAAGAAGAGCGTGCCGGACTGGCCGACGCCGTGGGTGCCAAGCCGGGCGACTGCATCTTCTTCGCCGCCGGTGAGAAGTCAGCGGCACGCGCCCTGCTCGGTGCTGCCCGCGTTGAAATCGGTCACCGTACCGGCTTGATCGACCCCAACGACTGGGCGTTTGTCTGGATCGTGGACGCTCCCATGTTCGAGCCCGCCGCCGCGGCCGTCGCTTCCGGTGACGTAGCTGTGGGTGGTGGCCAGTGGACGGCCGTGCACCACGCGTTCACCTCGCCCAAGCCGGAGTTCCTGGACACCTTCGATCAGGACCCGGAATCAGCACTTTCATACGCCTATGACATCGTCTGCAATGGCAACGAGATCGGTGGCGGTTCCATCCGTATCCACCAGCGCGAAGTGCAGGAAAGGGTCTTCCAGCTCATGGGGCTGGACAAGGAAGACGCCGAAACCAAGTTCGGCTTCCTGCTGGAGGGCTTCAAGTACGGCGCCCCTCCGCATGGCGGAATGGCCCTCGGCTGGGACCGCGTTGTGGCCTTGCTCGCCGGTGTGGAGTCCATCCGCGATGTTATTGCGTTCCCGAAGTCGGGCAACGGCTATGACCCCCTGACCGCCGCTCCTGCACCGATCACCCCGCAGCAGCGCAAGGAGGCAGGCGTCGACTTCAAGCCGGAGGCCAAGTCGGAACCCAAACCCGCAGCCACGCCGGAAACCACGAACGAATAGACGGTCACCAAAGGCCCTCCACCCCGGTGGAGGGCCTTTGGTGTTTCCACCGAAGACTCCCTCAACGAAAGGTGCTGCTGGATGCTGGAGCAAGCATTCCTGGAAACTCTCATGGACAAGGCCTGGCCGGCCCTTGAGCGCGAAGACCTTGGTGGCGATGGCACAGCGAAGTGGGTGCTCCGTGCTTCGAACGGGGTGACGCAGCGGGCAAATTCCGTGTGGCCGGCCAACCCGGCAGAGAGTGCGGACAGTCATGTAGTGGCCACGGGCCTTGAGTCTGCCGCTGACCTTGAGCGATCCATCAGCGCTGCCTCGGAGTGGTATAGGCGCCGCCGCCTGCCGTTGATTTTCCAAGTGTTCGATGACTCCCGCAGTGCTGCCCTCAATGATGTCCTGGACCGCCGGCGCTTCACCCGGCAGTCCGAAACGAAGATCATGCTCCGCGGCCTGGACGGTTTGCCGCCCCGCCCGCCGAAGATGGAGATGCTCGAACTGCCTTCCGAGGAATGGCTCCGTCTCTGGTGGTCCGTTGATGGCCGCGGTGGTGAGGCCGAATTGTCGGTCGCTCACAGGATCCTCACCGCCTGTCCGGCGCTGTACGCCTTGGTGAGGGACGACGACGGCGTCCCCGCCGCCGTCGGACGCCTCGCCCTGGTTGATGGCTGGGGCGGTATTTACGGGATGGCGACCTCTGCCGGGCACCGCCGGCGCGGATACGCGGCCCAAGTGTTGGCGGCGTTGCTGCATGCCGGCGCTGTGCGGGATCTCAAGGGGGTGTGGCTTTTGGTCACGGCCGCCAACCACGGGGCACAGTCGTTGTACACCCAGGCGGGATTCATGGACCACGGCAGCTACCTGTACCGGCAGGCACCCCTGAAGCGTGCCCTCAGCGGCTGCTAACCCGCCGGCGTCGGATCAGTCACCGTGATCCGAATGGAGCAGGCGTCTGCTGCCGCTTTCTGCAGAGCCGCGGATTTGATCTCCTGGATGTCCAAGAACGCCAGCCGTGCGCGCCCTGTGAACGCTTTGAGGGCGGGCTGCGCAAGGACCTGATCCACCAATGCCCTGTCTCCGCCGGGAACGATGTATTCCATCCGGTGCCCCGTGAAGATCCTGGCCGCATGTTCCGCCGTGGACCTGGCGTCGATGAAGCGGTTGCCACTCTTAGAGGCGAGGACGGTGGTACCGCTGGCCGAGGCCACAGCGTAACCGCCGCGCCGGACCAGCACCAGGCCCAGCCCCCGTTCCTGGGTGGCCAACGAGGCAAGGCGGTGTATTTCGCTGCCGCCACGGCCGGGGCGTCCGTCCGATGGCCATGGCGCCCTCAGCAGCGCGGTGGCTCCGTCGGCTGCGCGCAGGAGGAGGCCGCCGTCGTCGAGGTCTTCCACCACAGGACCGTGGCCGGCTGCGAACCGTTCCACCCAACCCTGCAACCTGGCGGCGGACACCATGGCGGTCCGGATGGCCTGCTGGCGCGGGGCTGATGCTCGGCGGTCCATGGTGGATGTCTCCTTTGGTGGAACTATGAGTAGCCTATCCATGTGGAAGATCTCTTTGGTGCCGGTGCAGTCAACGACGACGAGTCGGAGGATCTGCCTGCTACGCCGGATTCCCTCCGGGGGCCGTCCGACGCTCACTGGATGGCGTCACAGCGCAGCCCACTGGCTGTGAGGATGCGCCCACGCACGCTGGATGATGTCGTGGGACAGCAGCACCTGCTGGGACAAGGCTCCCCGCTCCGGCAGTTGGCAGCCGGGGCTGAGGCTGCCGGTCCTGCCGGACCGAGCTCTGTGATCCTCTGGGGGCCACCGGGAACGGGCAAAACCACGTTGGCGCACGTGATCGCGCGGGGTCCCGGACGGAAGTTCGTGGAATTGTCTGCGATCACCGCGGGTGTCAAGGATGTCCGGCGTGTCATGGATGAGGCGCTGACGGCCCGCGATCTCTATAAGAAAACCACCGTCCTCTTCCTGGACGAGATCCATCGTTTCAACAAGGCCCAGCAGGATGCCCTGCTGCCGGGTGTTGAAAACCGCTGGGTGGTGCTGGTCGCCGCCACCACGGAAAACCCATCATTCTCGGTGGTGTCGCCCCTGTTGTCGAGGTCGCTGCTGCTGACGCTGAAGCCGCTCACCGATGACGACATTGCGGGACTGCTGCAAAAGGCGGTCGCCGAAGCCCGCGGCCTGGCCGGACGCGTGGAACTCAGCCCCGAGGCGCTGGATCACCTGGTTCGCCTTTCCGGGGGAGATGCCCGCAGGGCATTGACCGCACTGGAAGCTGCTGCCGGGGTCGCATTCGGTGACAGAACCGCTGTCGGACCCGCCGCGCCGGACGGTTCCGATGCCGTGCTGGAGGAGGAGAGCGGCGCTGAAGAAGCCGGTGGCGCAGCATCAATCAACGACGACGGCGAGCCGGGACTCGCCAACGACGGTGCCCCTGACGCTGCGGTGCTGGTGGAACTGCGCCATACCGAGCGTGCCTTGGACGTGGCCGCGGTGCGCTATGACCGTGCCGGGGACCAGCACTACGACGTCGCCAGCGCCTTTATCAAGTCCATCCGCGGCTCGGATGTGGATGCCGCGTTGCACTACCTGGCACGCATGCTGGAAGCAGGCGAGGATCCACGGTTCGTTGCACGACGGATCGTGATCTCTGCCGCGGAGGACATTGGAATGGCCGATCCCACAGCGTTGCAGACCGCAGTCGCAGCGGCGCAGGCAGTGCAACTGATCGGCATGCCGGAGGGGCGGATCGTGCTGGCCGAAGCTGTGGTCCACCTGGCCACCGCGCCCAAGTCAAACGCCGCGTACATGGGTTTGAACAAGGCCGTGGCAGATGTCCGTGCCGGGTTTGGCGGCGGCATCCCCATGCACCTGCGTGATGCCCACTATCCGGGCGCGAAGCAGCTGGGCCATGGGAAGAGTTACAAGTACGCCCATGACGAACCGCACGGTGTGGCAACCCAGCAGTACCCGCCCGATGATTTGGTAGGTAAGGACTACTACCAGCCCACCAATAACGGAGCCGAACGGGACATCGCCGCCAGGCTGGAACGGCTCCGCAAAATAGTGCGGGGGGACTAGGCAGTGGAGCCCTTTCCGCCGGACAGTACGCAGGGCGTCAACCACTTTGTGCATGGTAGGATTGATCCTTGTCTGGCATGGCCTGACGCATAATCCCACTGAAGATTCCGTCTACAGTGCTGTGCGCCCGGGCTAGTAGCAAGAGGCAGCGGTTGGCCGATGCTCTCCCTGATGGAGGCCAGTAACACTGACACACCGCAGTAATTGGAAGGACACAAGTGGCTAACAACACTCGTGCTCGCCGCACCGCACGCCTTTCGCGTGCACTCGGCATCGCTCTGACCCCCAAGGCCGCCAAGTACATGGAGCGCCGCCCGTACGGCCCCGGTGAGCATGGCCGTGCCCGCAAGAAGCAGGACTCCGACTACGCCGTACGTCTGCGCGAAAAGCAGCGTCTGCGCGCCCAGTACGGCATCCGCGAAGCCCAGATGACCCGTGCCTTCGAAGAAGCACGCCGCACCAAGGGCCTGACCGGTGAAAACCTGGTTGAGCTGCTCGAAATGCGTCTGGACGCCCTCGTGCTCCGTGCAGGCTTCGCCCGCACCATCGCACAGGCCCGCCAGCTGGTTGTGCACCGCCACATCATGGTTGACGGCATCCGCGTGGACCGCCCGTCCTTCCGCGTTGGCGAAGGCCAGCTCATCCACGTTCACAGCCGCTCCGAGGTCATGCCCCCGTTCCAGGTGGCAGCTGCAGGCGCACACGTTCTGAACAACGTGCCGGCATACTTGGACGTCAAGATCGACGCCCTGCAGGCACGCCTGGTTCGTCGCCCCAAGCGCTCTGAGGTCCCCGTGATCTGCGAAGAGCAGCTCGTCGTCGAATTCTACGCTCGCTAATTCCAGCAGCGCATACAAAGAAGCCCGTGGCACATGCCGCGGGCTTCTTTGTATGTAAGAGACCGGTCCAAAGTGGGTAAGGTACTGGGGAGGCCTTGTCCAAAGCCGTTCAGCGGCTGGTGCAGGGCAGTGCAACAACCCTAGGAGAAGAGTTCTATGTCTGGTGGCGACATCGCCGGCCTCATCGCAGCAGGAGTCTTCGCGCTCCTCGTGTTGTTGTTGGCTGTGCCAATCTTGAAGCTTGGTGGCGTTTTTGACGAGGTCCGGACCTCCATCCGGTCCATCAGCGACGGTGCTACGCCTTTGATGGATGAAGTGACCGCTACGGTGTCCACCACCAACCAGCAGCTGAAGAAGGTTGACGGCATCGCCTCCAACGTCTCCGACGCCTCGGCCAACATCTCCGCGTTGTCCTCGCTGGTGGCTGCCACAGTGGGTTCTCCCTTGATCAAGGTGGCAGCGTTCAGCTACGGCGTGCGCTCGGCGTTCGCCGGACGACGCGCCCCTTCCTCCGGCCGCCGCAGCCGCTGAACCGCATAGCCGCCGAACTACAAGGGAGAACGGAAACCATGAAAAGAATTGTGTGGATGGGCATCGGCGTCGCCATCGGCGTCATTGCCTTCCGAAAGATCACCGAGGCCCAGGCGAACATCGGTCCAGATGGCTTGAACCGTGCCGTGGGCCGGATGGCTGATGGCTTGTTCGATTTCGCCGACGCGGTCCGGACGGGCATGCACCAGCGGGAAGAGGACCTTCGGGCGGCGTTGGGGATTGACGACGCCGGAGCTGGCCGCCGCTAGCCGAGCGGTTCGCTCCCACGCCCGCAACAGGGCAGAATGGAAAACTGCGGAACGGCACCAGCCGGTACCGCGCACATTACGTGCAGTGGATTGAGAAGGGTAAGTAATCAGCTAATGAAGTCGCAGGAGATCACCAAACGCTGGGTGGACTTTTTTGTCAGCAAGGGCCACACCGCCGTTCCCTCCGCGTCGCTCGTTTCCAGCGACCCGTCCCTTCTCTTCACTGTGGCCGGAATGGTGCCGTTCATTCCGTACCTGACTGCGCGCGAAGAGCCCCCGTACAGCCGTGCCACGAGCGTCCAGAAGTGCATCCGCACCGGAGACATCGAGGAAGTGGGAAAGACGGCCCGCCACGGGACGTTCTTCCAGATGTGCGGCAACTTCTCCTTTGGCGACTACTTCAAGGAAGACGCCATCAAGTTCGCTTTCGAGCTGCTCACCACAAGTGTTGACGACGGCGGTTACGGACTTCCCGCCGAGCGCCTCTGGGTGACCGTCTACGAAGAAGACGACGAAGCCAAGGAACTGTGGCTCAAGAACACAGGTATCCCCGCTGAACGCATCCAGCGCATGGGCAAGGCCGACAACTACTGGTCCACCGGCCAGCCGGGCCCCGCCGGCCCCTGCTCGGAGATCTACTACGACCGCGGCCCCGCCTACGGCATCGAAGGCGGCCCGCTGGCCGATGAGACCCGGTACATCGAGATCTGGAACCTCGTGTTCATGCAGTACCAGATCGAGAATGTCCGTTCCAAGGTGGACTTCGACATCGCCGGAGAGCTCCCGCAGAAGAACATCGACACCGGCCTGGGCATGGAGCGTCTCGCGATGATCCTCCAGGGCGTCGAGAACATGTACGAAACCGACCAGGTCCGCCCGGTCATCGACAAAGCTGCTGCACTGTCCGGCCGCGAGTACACCTCGGCCGAGTCGCCGGAGGACCCGCACCACACGGACGACGTCCGTATGCGCGTCGTTGGCGACCACATTCGTTCCGCACTGATGCTGATTGCTGATGGTGTTTCGCCGTCCAACGAAGGCCGTGGCTACGTGCTGCGCCGCCTCATTCGACGCGCAGTCCGCGCCATGCGGCTGCTCGGCGTCGAAAAGGCCTGCCTGCCGGACCTTCTTCCCGCCTCCCGTGACGCCATGAAAGGCGTCTACCCGGTGGTGGAGACGGATTTCGCCAGGATCAGCCGCATTGCCTACGCCGAAGAAAAGGCGTTCCTGCGCACCATTGCTTCGGGTACGGCCCGCCTTGAGGATGCCGTGGCCGAATCGAAGGCTGCAGGTGTTCCGCTTTCCGGCGCCGACGCGTTCGCCCTGCACGACACCTATGGCTTCCCGATCGACCTGACGCTGGAAATGGCAGAAGAGGCCGGCCTCAAGGTTGATGAGGCAGGCTTCCGCTCGCTCATGCTCGAGCAGCGCCAACGTGCACAGGCTGATGCCAAGGGCAAGAAGGGCGGACACGCGGACCTCAGCGCCTACCAGGATCTCCTGGGCAAGGGCGAGACCGTCTTCACGGGCTATGACGAACTTGAGGGCGAATCCACGGTTCGCGGGATCGTCAGCGGAGGACGGCCGGTGGGGCATGCCTCCACCGGCGACGAAATTGAGTTGGTCCTCAATGAAACCCCGTTCTATGCCGAAGCCGGTGGCCAGTCCGCTGACACCGGCCTCATCACCGGCGATGGCTTCGTGGTGGAGGTCCTGGACGTTCAGCGGCCCATCAAGGGCTTGAGCGTGCACAAGGCGATTGTCCGCGAAGGCGAGATTGCCTCGGACGCGTTGGTGCGCGCCGCCGTCGACCGCGAACGTCGCCACGCAGCCGAGCAGGCCCACACCGGCACGCACATTGTGCACGCCGCCCTGCATCAGATCCTCGGCCCGGAAGCTACCCAGCGCGGTTCGTACAACAAAGCCGGCTACCTGCGTTTCGACTTCGCCTGGGGCGAGGGTCTGAGCACTGCCACGCGGTCCGAGATCGAAGAGGTCTCCAACATCGCCATCCGGAACAATTTCCGGGTAGACACCAAGGTGATGGGGCTCGCTGATGCCAAGGCCCTGGGTGCCATGGCATTGTTCGGCGAAAACTACGGGAGCGAAGTGCGCGTCGTGGAGATCGACGGCGCCTGGTCCCGCGAGCTGTGTGGTGGCACGCACGTGTCCAACACCTCCCTTATCGGCAGCCTTTCGCTGCTGGGCGAACAGTCGGTTGGCTCGGGAAACCGCCGCGTGGAAGCCTTCGTTGGCCTGGACGCATTCCGTCATCTGGCCGCCGAGCGAGCCTTGGTGACTGAGCTCACAGAACTCCTCAAGGTTCCCTCCGGGCAACTCGCCGACCGGATTTCCAGCACGCTGAGCAAGCTGAAGGCAACGGAGAAGGAACTCGACCGCCTTCGCAAGGAGCAGCTGGCCGCGGCTGCCGCCAATCTGGTGGGCACCGCAAAGGACGCTGCGGGTGTGAGGGTTGTAGCGCACGACGCCGGTCAGGTTGGCGGTGCCGACGATCTCCGGAACCTTGCCCTGGACCTCCGCAGCCGCCTCGGCTCGGACGCTGCCACGGTGGCCGTTGCAGGCGTCAGCAATGACCGCCCGGTGATCCTCATTGCCACCAATGAAGCCGCCCGTGAAGCCGGCGTGAAGGCCGGTGCGCTGGTTCGCCTTGCTGCCGGCATCCTTGGCGGTGGCGGTGGCGGCAAGGACGACGTCGCCCAAGGCGGCGGCGCCGACGCTGGGAAGGTCTCTGAGGCCCTCACAGCGGTGGTGGATGCGATAGCCAAGCGCTGACGGTGGCTTCAAGTACTAACGGTGACGTCTACCCCCGGGGCATCAAGCTGGGGGTAGACGTCGGTACCGTCCGTGTGGGAGTGTCCATCTGCGATCCCGACGGAATCCTGGCCACACCCTTCAAGACCCTTGCACGCGATACCAAGAAGAACTCCGACGTCCGCGTGGTGGTCAAGCACGCCGCTGAGCTGCTTGCCGTGCAAATATTCGTGGGCCTTCCCCGCACCATGAAGGGGGAGGAACGTGCCTCTGCGGACATGGCCACAGCGTACGCCGAACTCATCGCCGGCGAGCTGCTGCGGGCCGGTTTGGACATCCCTGTGAGCCTTGTTGACGAGCGGCTTTCGACCGTGACGGCACACCGCAACCTGCACCAAGCTGGCATGAGCAGCAGGAACCACCGTAAAGTGGTTGATCAGGTTGCCGCTGCTGGAATACTGCAGCACGCAATCGACATGCAAAAAGCCAGAGGAACGGACGTTGGCCGCCGAGTGCAGGCACCGGCGCAATCCGATAAGCCCAGCAGTGCCCCAACGCTGCGGGCTGCCTCCGGCAGTGAACCCGATTCTTCTACGAGGGGACTGCAACTGTGAGCCCGGTCAACAACGACCCCTCCAGCGGTACCGCCGGTGGCGGCATGCCGCTGACCCGCAAAGAGCTGCGGGCGCGGGAACGATTCCTCGCCACGCAGAACCATAACGTCGTACCCGTTCCCGAAGCGACACCAGGGGAAGCCGCTGCATCCGCAGAGGGTGAGCCTGAGTTGCCCCGTCCTGTTCCCGCAGTGACCCCCGCGCCTGTTGCGCCCCCTGTGCCTGTCGCTCCACCCGTTCCCGTGTCAAAGCCAACGACTCCGCCCGTTCCCGCCGCGCAACCGGTGTCTTCAGCACCGATTCCTGCCGACGGGCCCACCCGGACGTCCAACGACGAATCGCCGTCCGTTGAGACTCCAGTGGAGGCACACCCTGTTGAACCGGAGCATGATGCAGAGGCGGATGCGACCCTCCCTCATGACGATGAACACGTCGATCCTGACCACGTGCACGAGTTCATCGAGCACGATGACCACCACGCGTTCGAAGCCCACCACGATCTTCATGATGGGCACCACGTCGACGAACTTCATCACGACGAACTTCACGATGAGCACCACCACGACGAGCACCACCACGACCTCATCGCGCCCCTCGAGCAGACAGCCTCCACCAAGGCCGCGGTCAAGAAGGCCCGCCGCCGTCGTCGTGTCCTGGCCCTTCTGATCACGCTGGGTGTCTTCGTTGCCGCCATCGCCATCGGGGCCCAGTTCCTCAAGCCTTTGTTGGGCATGGACAGAGTGACTGACTACCCGGGCCCCGGTACGGGATCGATCACTATCACTGTGGCAGAAGGCTCCGGCCCCAAGATCGTTGCCAACACACTCGTGGAGAACAAGGTGGTGGCTGACGCCGATGCCTTCGTCAAGGAGTTCCTCAGCGACGGCGGTGAATTGTCCCCGGGCGAGTTCACCTTCCGGACCGAGATGAAGAATTCCGACGCCGTAAATGTCCTGGTCAACAAGGACGCGTCCAAGGTGATGTACTTCGCCCTCAGCGCAGGCCTTCGCATCAATGAGTCGCTGGAAGCCATTTCCAAGGGCTCGGGTATCTCCATGCAGGAACTCAACGCGCTCAACCAGGCCCCGGCACAGTTCGGCATTCCGTCCAAGGCCAAGAACCTGGAAGGCTTCCTTGCCCCGGGGGAGTACCGCTTTCCGCTCGGCACGCCTGCCAAGGACATCATCCAGAAGCTGGCCACCACCACGCTGGATGAGCTCAAGTCCCAGGGAATCACGGAACCGGGCAAGCAGTATGACGCTGTGACCATCGCCAGCATTGTGCAGGCTGAAGGCGGTCAAGCGGACTATGGCAACGTGGCCGGCGCGATCTACAACAGGCTCAAGCCAAACAATGTCGAAACCAGCGGCCTGATCCAGTCCGATGCCACGGTGACCTACGGACTCGGCAAGAAATCCTTCCATCTCACGGAGGAAGAGAAGGCCGATAAGTCCAATACGTACAACACGTACGCCAATGTTGGGTTGCCGGCCGGACCCATCGGCTCGCCGGGCAAGACTGCCATTGATGCGGCGGCCAAACCCACCCAGAACGACTACATGTACTGGGTCACCATCAACCTGGACAGCAAAGAGACCAAGTTCTCCAAGACGCTGGCTGAGCACAATACTTATGTAGAGCAGTACAACGCGTGGTGCCAGGCCAACCCGGGACGGTGTGTGTGAGTCGTCGTGCCGCAGTCCTGGGGCATCCGATCTCGCATTCGAAGTCCCCGGCCCTGCACACTGCGGCCTACGCAAAACTGGGCGTGGACATCGAATACTCCGCAATCGACGTCACCGTGGACAGCCTGCCGGCCTTCATGGGATCTCTCTTCGGCGATGACTCCTGGTGCGGGCTCTCCGTGACCATGCCCTTGAAGTCGGCCATGGTTACGGAAGTGGACGAGGTCCGCGGTGCGGGCGCCCAGCTGGGTGTCATCAACACCGTGGTGTTTGAACATGACGGCGGGGCGGTGCGCCGGGTTGGTTACAACACCGATGTCGCCGGGATCGTCGAAGCTGTCCGGTATGCCGGGGTTGCCTCCACGCCCCACGCTGCCATCCTTGGTGGCGGCGGTACCTCCGCTGCTGCCGTTGCTGCTGTCAAAGAACTTGGTGGCAGTCACGTCGATGTTTTCGTCCGGGACGCAGGACGTGCCGGTGACGCGGAAGCCGCTGCTGCCGCCGTCGGAATTTCCCTTCGTGTCAGGCCGTTGAGTGAAGCAGCCAGCGCTGTGGCAGGCAACGACCTGGTGATCTCCACCTTCCCGCCGCACGCCGCCGACTCCTTGGCTGATGAGTTGGCGACACTTCCTGGAACAGGGGCCGGTGTCCTGCTGGACGTTGCCTACGAACCCTGGCCCAGCCGCCTTGCCGAGGTGTGGCACGGCCACGGAGGTGCCGTTGTCCCGGGACTTGAGATGCTGATGTACCAGGCGGCCGAGCAGATCAGGCGCTTCAGCGGCTGTGACGTGGATGCCGCCGTCATAGATGTGATGTGCGACTCAGTCGGGCTTCCCCGGCGAGTGTTCTAGAAGCCTTACATGGCAGGATTGGTTATATGTTGCGTTGGTTGACTGCCGGTGAATCCCATGGTCCGGCCCTGATCGGAATTGTTGAAGGCGTGCCCGCCGGTGTTGAACTCACCAGCGCGCAGATCCGTGATGCCTTGGCGCGTCGACGCCTGGGCTATGGACGTGGTGCCCGCATGAAGTTCGAGCAAGACGAGGTCACCATCATGGGTGGCGTCCGTCATGGCCTGACCCAGGGCGGCCCCGTAGCCATCCAGGTGGGCAATACCGAGTGGCCCAAGTGGGAGCAGATCATGTCTGCTGACCCCGTGGATCCCGAGGTCCTTGCCGACCAAGCCCGCAACGCACCCCTGACCCGGCCGCGTCCGGGCCACGCAGATTTCACGGGCATGCAGAAATACGGTTTCGACGAAGCCCGTCCTGTGCTTGAACGCGCCAGTGCCCGGGAAACAGCCACCCGCGTGGCTCTTGGCACCGTTGCCGCGCAGTTCCTCAAGCAGCTGGGCGTGGAATTGGTGAGCCACACTGTTTCCATTGCCAGCGTGACTGTTCCCGAGGGCCGCCCCTTGCCGCTGCCCCAGGATGTCCTGGCGCTCGACGCCGACCCCCTGCGCTGCTTTGACCGTCAGACCTCCGACGCCATGGTCGCTGAAGTGGACGCTGCCCACAAGGAAGGCGAAACCCTTGGCGGCGTCGTCGAGGTCCTGGCGTACGGACTTCCGCCGGGACTGGGCAGCTACGTGCACTGGGACCGCCGCCTTGACTCCCGCCTTGCTGCTGCGCTGATGGGCATCCAGGCCATCAAGGGCGTGGAAGTCGGTGACGGTTTCCTTACTGCTGCGCGCCGTGGTTCCGCTGCCCACGATGAAATCCTGAAGGACGCTGACGGAAAGATCGTTCGGCAGACAAACCGCGCTGGCGGCATAGAGGGTGGCATGAGCATAGGCGAGGTTTTGCGCGTGCGTGCTGCCATGAAGCCGATCGCCACCGTTCCCCGGGCCTTGCGCACCATCGATGTCAGCACAGGCGAACCTGCCAAAGCCCACCACCAGCGGTCAGACGTCTGTGCGGTGCCAGCGGCGGGTGTGGTCGCCGAAGCAATGGTTGCTCTGGTCCTGGCCGAGGCTGTCGCCGAGAAATTCGGCGGCGACTCCGTGGCTGAAACCCAGCGCAACCTGCAGAGCTACCTCGACAGCATCCCGGCCACCCTGGACTCGGTCGGCCGGTAGTGGTTCGCCCGATCCTGGACGACCTCACAGGCCGTCCCGTTGTGCTGGTGGGCCCAATGGCTGTTGGCAAGTCGGCCATTGGCCAGCAGTTGGCCCAACAGTTGGGGCTCGCGTTCGTGGACACCGACGCTGTGGTGGTCTCTGCCCACGGCAGTATCGCGGATATTTTTGCGGGGCGCGGAGAACATGCCTTCCGTGAAATCGAAGCCCGGGCAGTGGCGAAGTCCATCGAGAATGCCAAGGTTCAGCCCGCCATTATTTCCCTGGGCGGGGGAGCGGTCCTGGACTCCGGAACCCAGCAAGTCCTGGGGGAGTGCACCGTGGTTTACCTCGAGTGTGACGCGGAGACAGTCGCCGACCGGATTGCGCGGAACACGGGCCGGCCATTGCTGAAAGGTGATGCGATGACGCGATGGGAAGCCTTGTTCGCTACGAGGCGTCCTGTCTATGAGCGTCTCGCGGACATCGTCATGGACGTCCGATCAGGATCCGTGGCGGAAATCGGCCTCCGGTTGGAGGAGCGGCTGCGCCAGTATGCAGCCTTGAAAGAGGAAGTTGAAAAGTGAGCAACGAAGCAACTGTCATCAAGGTGACTGGCCAGTCCGCCAATGAAAGCTACGACGTCGTAGTGGGGCGCGGCCTCTTGGAGACCCTTCCCGAAAAGCTTGGGGAGCGTGTCCGGCGCGTTCTGGTCATTCATCCCCGGGCCCTCCGCTTGACGGGAGACACGGTCCGCGACGAGCTGGAAACAGCCGGTTTCACCGCGCTGACCGCAGAAATCCCTGATGCAGAAGAGGGTAAGCACATCCAGGTTGCCGCTTTCTGCTGGCAGGTGCTGGGCCAAAACGACTTCACCCGCTCTGACGCCATCGTGGCGGTGGGCGGCGGCGCTGTGACGGACCTCGCCGGCTTCGTGGCAGCCACGTGGCTTCGTGGCGTCAAGGTCATCCACATGCCCACCAGCCTGCTGGGCATGGTGGATGCTTCAGTGGGCGGAAAGACCGGCATCAACACTGCCGAGGGCAAGAACCTTGTGGGATCCTTCCACCCGCCGGCTGCCGTATTGGCAGACCTCGATACACTTCAGACGCTGCCCAAAAACGAGCTCATCTCCGGCATGGCCGAGGTCATCAAGTGCGGGTTCATTGCTGATCCCGCCATCCTGGACCTGATCGAGAAGAACACGGACGCAGTGATGGACCCGGCCTCGGACGTTGTCCGCGAACTCATCGAGCGGGCCATCACCGTTAAGGCAGATGTGGTGTCGCAGGACCTCAAGGAATCCGGCCTCCGCGAAATCCTGAACTACGGCCACACCCTGGGGCACGCCATTGAATTGGTGGAGCGCTACTCCTGGCGCCACGGCGCCGCTGTCGCAGTGGGCATGATGTTCGCTGCAGAGTTGTCGCGCAGCGTGGGGCGGTTGTCGGATGCCGACGCAGACCGTCACCGCACCATCCTCGAAAGCCTGGGACTGCCCATCACCTACCGGCGCGACCGCTGGCAGGGTTTGCTGGATGGCATGCGCAGGGACAAGAAGTCACGTGGCGACCTTCTGCGGTTTGTCGTCCTTGATGGTGTTGCCAAGCCAGGCATCCTGGAAGTTCCTGATACCTCCCTCCTGTTTGCGGCCTACCAGGAGATCGCATCATGAGTGTTGCCGTGCGGGAAGGCGTCAGCGACTGGCCAACAGCCGGATTCCCGGGTGTCCGGACGAATCCCGACACCCTCCTGCCCGTCATTGTCAACGAGGAAGTCATGGAGACGGCACTTGCGGCCTCTGAGGATCCCGCTGACCGCATCATGGCCTTGTTGCTTGAAAACCAGCCAAACGAGGCAGCCGAACTGTTGGCCGAAGCCCGCTACAAGGATCCGGAGTCGTTCCGACTGAGGATTTTCGAAGCGGAAGTCCACCGCGCCACCAACCGTCTGGACCGCGCCATACAGTTGTTCCGCCACCTTTTGCAGGACGTCCAAGGCAGCTCGAAGGAAGCGATCGTCCACCAGTACCTGGGACGGGCTTATTTCGTCAGCGGCAACGCCCTGGCAGCATCCGAGGAATTCGCCAAGGCCTTGGACCTTCGCGTCGCGATGGCCGCTGATGCCGCGTTGATCTACTCCTCGGCAGTCGCCCTCCAGAGGGCCCGGAATGTGCTGGAACTGGCTTCCTGACGCACGTGGTGACACGCCCCGCAAGCCCTCGGCGTATTTGCCGGTAGAATAGTTCTTGGATTTTTGATAAATACGCGCTGGCGGGCCGATTGGCACGCCTGCTTGGCATAGATAGCTGGCAGCTAGAACCAGTGCGATAACCAGAGGATACGAGTGGCAACCACAAACGACATCAAGAACGGGACCGTACTGAAGCTCGAGGGCCAGCTCTGGAACATCATCGAGTTCCAGCACGTCAAGCCGGGCAAGGGCGGCGCCTTTGTCCGCACCAAGATGCGCAACGTCATGTCCGGCAAGGTGGTCGACAAGACCTTCAACGCCGGCCTGAAGATCGAAACCGCTACGGTTGACCGCCGCGACTACCAGTACCTGTACCAGGATGGCGAAGACTTCGTTTTCATGGATACCCAGGACTTCGACCAGATCACCGTCTCCGGCGCAACTGTTGGCGACGCCACCAACTTCATGCTCGAAAACCAGATGGTCAACATTGCCATCCATGAGGGCACCCCGCTGTACATTGAACTGCCCCCGAGCGTTGTGCTCGAAATCACCTACACGGAGCCGGGCCTCCAGGGTGACCGCTCCTCGGCAGGCACCAAACCGGCCACCGTTGAAACCGGTTACGAGATCCAGGTTCCGCTGTTCGTCGAGCAGGGCACCAAGGTCAAGGTCGACACCCGCGATGGCAGCTACTTGGGCCGGGTCAACGACTAGTGAGCGCACGCGGTAAAGCCCGTAGCAGGGCTCTTGAAGTACTTTTCGAGGCGGAGCAGCGCTCCGTCTCGGCTTTCGACGCCATGACGGCGCGCCGGGAGAAGACTGACTTGGTCATCAACCCCTACACCGTGGAAATCGTCGAGGGCGTTGTCTCCATGCAGGCAACCATCGATGAGTTCCTGGCGACGTATGCCCAGGGCTGGACGCTGGAGCGGATGCCGTCCGTGGACCGTATCATTCTGCGGATCGGCGCGTGGGAACTTCTCTACAATGACGAGGTTCCCGATGGGGTGGCTGTCAGCGAAGCCGTGGCCCTCGCCAAGACGATGTCTACGGACGAGTCCCCGGCGTTCATCAATGGACTCCTCGGCCGGCTCCAGAAACTTAAGCCATCACTCCTCGCTTAAGTTCACGGACGGCCTGAATTCAAAGGACCCGCTTCACAGGAAACTGTGGGAGCGGGTCCTTTTTTGCCGCTATTGGAGAACTGCAGCCCGCAGGCCGGGGATGCTGCGGAGATGCTCCAACTCGTCCTGCTGGTGAACGTGGACGTCCCGCCCGCTGAGTATCCTCTGCCTGGTGAACGCCAAGGCGGTGGCTCCCTTGATGAAGGATTTCATCTGGTTCGCACGGCCGCGCGAGGATGCCCAGCGCACTGCTTGCCGCCGGCCGCGTGAAGTGGCAAGCATGTCCACCTCGGCCGGGGTGAACCAGCCGGCCCGGGCATACTCAAGGAGGCGTTGGCGCGTTAGTTTACCCTCAGCGACCCGTAGCAGGATGATGCCCGCTGCTGCCACCAGGAAGATGGGGACCTGGACCACGAAGTACTCCACCAGGAAGTTCTGACCCATGCTGTTCCAGCGGTTGTGCAGGAACATCGCGGGCAGCAAACCTATGAAGAATCCCAGGACGGCATAGCCGCTGTGCCACCTGCGCGCAGCGAAGCCCATGATCAGGCCGGTGGTGCCGGTGAACACAGCGTGGGCGAAGGGCGACATGACGCCGCGGAGGATGAAGATACGGACCAAGTCCGTCCCGGGATCAGTGGAGGAGGCAATTTCGCGTCCAAAGTAGAGGATGTTCTCCGTGAAGGCGAAGCCGGCGGCAATGGTGAAGGCGAACACCACTCCGTCCACGGGTCCGTCAAAGTACTTCCGTGCGGCCAGGATCAGGACCAACAAACCCAGGGACTTGGTGAATTCCTCGACGATGGGTGCCTGGACAGTTGCCATGAAATAGGTGAAAGCTTCTTCGCTGCTGGTGGGCGCGGCCAAGGCAAAAAGGGGCTGGATCAGCAGGGTGCCGGCGATGGACACTGCCGCACCCCAGGTGAAGGCGAACCACAGCAGCCTTTTTGGTTCCGGCTCCCAGCGATCTATGAGTCGTACAGTCAGCAGCACCACGGACAGCGGAATCAATGACGCAATGAAGCCGATCACGAAGCCTGTCACACCCGTGTTGCCCAGCAGGAACGGCAGCACCAACACCAAGCTGGCGAGAGCAAGGACCCCACCAACAATGACCAAGGGGAGTGTGCCCAACGACCGGCGGCTGCGTGGTGCCTGTGGTGTGGCCCAGGTTTGCCGGGGGAGCGAGGCTGGATTCCCTGGAGCCGGTTGGTAGTTTCCCGGCTGCACCCGTCCGATCCACGTGGGGTTGGCGCCAGGTTCCAGGTACGGTCGCGGATAGGGTTGTCCGCCGGGTTGGCCGTGGTGGTTCGAGGTCATGGGCAAGAGCCTATTCCACAGCACGCAGTGTGAGCTTAAACTCACGCCTGGGTTGGCCAGGCGGTGAGGTGCCAAAGGGCCGCTGTGGTAGTTTTGAAAAGCAAATATTCCTTTTTTAATTCCGTCCCGTGAGGCGGGGAAAGGGGAGACGAGCGATGACTGAAGTCACTTCAGCGCACGTGCCGTCGCGGGTTGTTCTCAACCAGGCTGACATTGATCGTGCGCTCACTCGTATCGCCCACGAGATCCTCGAAGCCAATAAAGGCTCCCAGGACCTGGTCCTGTTAGGCATTCCCAGCCGCGGCTATCCCTTGGCCGTACGGCTCGCCCAAAAGATCGCTGCTGCCGACCCCTCGGTCAACGCCGAAACGATTGTCGGCCAATTGGATGTCACCATGTTCCGTGACGATCTCTCCCACCAGCCCACGCGGCCCCCGCGCCACACGCGCCTTCCGTTGTCAGGGATCGACAACAAAGTGGTTGTCTTGATCGACGACGTCCTGTACTCGGGCCGAACCATCCGTGCTGCACTGGACGCACTGGTGGACCTTGGCCGCCCCCGGATTGTCCGCTTGGCCGTTCTGGTTGACCGGGGCCACCGGGAGCTTCCCATCCGCGCAGACCACGTGGGAAAGAACCTGCCTACCTCCTCTTCTGAAAAGGTCCGTGTCCATCTCGAGGAAATCGACTCCGTGAACGGCGTGCCCGTCAACGAGGTAGTTATCGAGGCCGGCAAGTGAAGCACCTCCTTTCCACCGAGAACCTGAGCGCCTTCGATGCCATCCGAATCCTTGACACGGCAGAAGAGATGTCCGCCGTCGGCGAGCGTGAAGTGAAGAAGTTGCCGGCGTTGCGCGGCCGGACAGTGGTGAACCTCTTCTTTGAAGACTCCACCCGCACCCGCATCTCCTTCGAGGCTGCCGCGAAGCGACTCTCTGCCGACGTCATCAACTTTGCTGCCAAGGGATCTTCGGTGTCCAAGGGGGAGTCCCTCAAGGACACGGCACAGACCCTGGCCGCCATGGGCGCGGATGCCGTGGTCATCCGGCACTGGGCGTCCGGCGCCCCGCACCGGCTTGCTGCGACAGACTGGATCGACGCTGCCGTCATCAACGCCGGCGACGGCACCCACGAGCACCCGACACAGGCGCTCCTGGATGCGTTCACCATGCGCCGGCACTGGTCCAAGGTCAATGGCAGCGAATCCACCGGTGCTGACCTCAAAGGCATGCGCGTAGCGATCGCAGGCGATGTCCTGCACTCCCGCGTTGCCCGGTCCAACGTCTGGTTGTTGAAGACCCTCGGCGCCGAAGTCACGCTGGTGGCGCCACCCACGCTGCTGCCCATCGGCGTCGAGCACTGGCCGTGCAACGTCAGTTACAACCTGGACGAAACGCTGGAAGCCGGCATTGACGCCATGATGATGCTGCGCGTCCAGGGTGAGCGCATGAACGCATCGTTCTTCCCCTCAACCCGGGAGTACTCGCGTCGCTGGGGTTTTGACGACGCCAGGCTTCGGGCGCTGGATGACCTCGGCATGAAGGACACCATCATCATGCACCCCGGTCCCATGAACCGGGGCTTGGAAATTTCCTCCGCCGCTGCGGATTCGCCGCGTTCCACCGTGCTTGCCCAAGTGCGCAACGGTGTCTCGGTCCGCATGGCCGCCCTCTACCTGCTGCTCTCCGGAGACTCCCGCGAAGCCGCCCACACATCAAGCCAGCCCAGCAAGGAGACCAACTGATGGCCGAGAACACCTACCTGATTCGTGGGGCCGCCATCCTCGGCGGCGAAGCTGAAGACCTGCTGATCCGCGATGGCATGATCGCAGCACGCGGCAAGGACCTTGCCGCTGACGGCGCCACGGTGATTGACGCCGCGGGCCTCATCGCCTTGCCCGGCATGGTTGACGTGCACACCCACTTGCGCGAACCCGGCCGCGAAGACGCCGAAACGGTGGAAACCGGTACCCGCGCCGCTGCCTTGGGCGGTTTCACTGCCGTCCACGCGATGGCCAACAGCAACCCGGTGGCAGACACTGCGGGCGTCGTGGAGCAGGTCCACAGCCTGGGCCGCGCGTCAGGTTGGGTGGACGTGCGTCCCGTAGGAGCAGTCACTGTGGGTCTGGCCGGCGAACAGCTCGCCGAGCTTGGGGCCATGGCCGATTCCCGGGCCCAGGTCCGCATGTTCTCCGACGACGGTATCTGCGTCCATGATCCCGTCTTGATGCGCCGCGCCCTGGAGTACGTAAAAGCGTTCGATGGCGTGGTGGCCCAGCACGCGCAGGAACCGCGCCTTACCGCCGGGGCACAAATGAACGAAGGCACCGTCTCAGCAGTCCTCGGGCTGACCGGTTGGCCGGCCGTTGCCGAAGAGAGCATCATCGCCCGCGATGTCCTGCTGGCCCAGCATGTTGGTTCCCGCCTCCACGTCTGCCACGTCTCCACTGCGGGATCCGTGGACATCGTGCGCTGGGCCAAGGCGCGGGGAATCAACGTCACTGCCGAGGTCACCCCGCACCACCTCCTCCTTACCGATGAACTGGTCCGCAGCTATGACCCCGTCTACAAGGTCAACCCGCCGCTGCGTACCGATGCCGACGTGCAGGCTTTGCGTGAAGGCCTGGCAGACGGCACCATCGACGTCGTGGGCACCGACCACGCCCCGCATCCCAGCGAACACAAGGAATGTGAGTGGGCGCAGGCCGCAATGGGCATGACCGGACTGGAGACAGCATTGTCGGTGGTCCAGGAGACCATGATCGAGACTGGCCTGATGTCCTGGGCCGACTTCGCACGGGTGACGTCCTTCACTCCGGCGGTCATCGGCCGCGTCGCTGACCAAGGCCGCCCGCTGGAGGTCGGCGAGCCGGCCAACGTCATCCTGGTGGACCCGGCTGCGCGATGGACCGTCGACCCCCATAAAATGGCAACCATGGGCCGCAATTCACCGTTCAAGGGCAAGGAGCTGCCCGGATCCGTGGTGGCGACCTTCTTCAAAGGCCATCCCACGGTCCTCGACGGCAAGCTCAACACGCCGTACCGGTACCCGGAAGTCAGCAGCAATTAATGGATAACCAGACACTGACCGTGCTGATCACGGTGCCGTTGATCGTCGTCGTCCTGGCGATGATCTGGCTGGGGTGGCGGAACAGGCTGAGGCGACAAGCCGACGTCGAACGCCTTCCCGCGGTCCCCGAGCAGCTGACGCCGGCCACCGTCGTCGCAGATGGCCAGTATGTAGCCACCACCACGGCGGGCGACTGGCTGGACCGGATCGCGGTTCAGGGCCTGGGTATCCGGACCAACGCGGAACTGAGCATTCACGCCGAAGGCGTGCTGTTCGACCGCTCTGGTGCCGCCCCGGTCTTCATCCCCCGCTCCGCACTGGCGGACAGCCGTGAGTCCAGCGGTATGGCAGGGAAGTTCGTCGAAAAAGACGGGCTCCTGGTCATCAGCTGGAAACTCGGCGGCCGGGAACTGGATACCGGATTCCGGTCCAGGCTCGCAGCCGACAAGCAACTCCTCCTCGAAGCCCTCCAGGAATTGATCTCCGCAGCCCCTCAGGCAGATGCCGATAGTGGAAAGTAATAAAGTGACGGATAGTAAAGCAGCCACCACACCCACCCCCTCAGCAGCAGTGCTGGTGCTCGAAGACGGCCGCATGTTCCGCGGCCGCAGCTATGGCGCGCAGGGAACTGCGCTCGGTGAAGCGGTGTTCGCCACCGGCATGACCGGTTACCAGGAGACCATCACCGACCCCTCCTACGCGCGCCAGCTGGTAGTCCAGACTGCGCCGCACATCGGTAACACCGGCGTCAACAGCGAAGACGCTGAGTCCCGCCGAATCTGGGTGGCAGGCTACGTCGTACGCGACGCCGCACGCCGTCCCTCCAACTGGCGTTCGGAACGAAGCCTCGATGACGAACTGGTGGAGCAGGGCATCGTTGGCATCCAAGGCGTAGACACACGTGCCATCACCCGCCACCTCCGCGAGCACAAAACCATGCGCGCCGGCATCTTCTCCGGCGAGGCTGCCCAGGCCACCGACAAGGAACTGTTGGACGCCGTCCTGGCCAGTGCACCCATGGAAGGCGCCGCCTTGGCGGAGGAAGTCTCCATCGATGAGGCCTACGTCGTGGAACCCAAGGATCACGGCTGGGAAGGCGAGCCCCGGTTCTCCATCGCCGCTGTGGACCTCGGCATCAAGGCCATGACCCCGGTGCGTTTCGCCGAGCGCGGTGTCCGCGTCCACGTGCTGCCGGCCACCTCCACGCTGGAGGACGTCAACGCAGTCAACCCTGACGGCTTCTTCATGTCCAACGGTCCAGGTGACCCCGCTACCGCTGAGCACCAGGTATCCCTGCTGCGCTCGGTGCTGGATGAGAAGCTGCCGTACTTCGGTATCTGCTTCGGCAACCAGATCCTGGGCCGCGCCCTGGGCTTTGGCACCTACAAACTCCGCTACGGCCACCGTGGCATCAACCAGCCCGTCATGGACCGTCGCACCGGCAAGGTGGAAATTACCTCGCAAAACCACGGCTTTGCCGTTGATGCTCCGATGAACGGTGCCACGGTCGCCCCTGAAGAGCGTTACGGCCGGGTTGAAGTCAGCCACGTGTCGTTGAACGACGACGTCGTTGAAGGACTCGCCTGCCTCGACATCCCCGCGTTCTCGGTCCAGTACCACCCCGAGGCTGCAGCGGGCCCGCACGATGCCGCCTACCTCTTTGACCGTTTCATCGACCTCATGACCGACACCAAGTCCAAGGCTAAAGCCGCCACGTCCACCGACTCCAAGACTGAGGACAAGAAGTAATGCCCAAGCGTACAGATCTCAAGAGTGTCCTCGTCATTGGTTCCGGCCCGATCGTCATCGGCCAGGCTGCCGAGTTCGACTACTCCGGTACCCAGGCCTTGCGGGTCCTCAAAGAGGAAGGCCTCCGCGTCATCCTGGTGAACTCCAACCCGGCCACCATCATGACGGACCCCGAGTTCGCTGATGCCACCTACGTGGAACCCATCACGCCTGAGGTGGTGGAGAAGATCATCGCCAAGGAGCGTCCGGACGCCATCCTGCCCACCCTTGGTGGCCAGACTGCCCTGAACACCGCCATTGCGTTGGACAAGAACGGTGTCCTGGAGAAGTACAACGTGGAACTCATTGGTGCGAACATTGCCGCCATTGAGCTCGGCGAAGACCGTGAGAAGTTCAAGGGTGTGGTGGAGCGTTGTGGCGCAGAGTCCGCCCGCAGCCACATAATCCACACCATGGACGAGGCCTTCGCTGCTGCCGAGGACCTCGGCTACCCCATGGTGGTCCGGCCTTCCTTCACCATGGGTGGCCTTGGTTCAGGTCTGGCCTACAACGAGGACGACCTCCGCCGCATCGTCGGCCAGGGCCTCCAGTACAGCCCCACCACGGAGGTATTGCTTGAAGAGAGCATCCTCGGTTGGAAGGAATACGAGCTTGAGATGATGCGCGACAAGAACGACAACGTCGTTGTTGTGTGTTCCATCGAGAACTTCGATCCCGTGGGCGTCCACACCGGCGACTCCATCACCGTTGCTCCCGCCCTGACGCTGACCGACCGTGAATACCAGAAGCTGCGCGACGTCTCCATTGCTGTCATCCGTGAAGTTGGCGTGGACACCGGTGGTTGCAACATCCAGTTCGCCATCGACCCCGCTACGGGCCGTGTAGTGGTCATCGAGATGAACCCGCGCGTCTCGCGTTCGTCCGCACTGGCATCCAAGGCCACCGGCTTCGCCATCGCCAAGATCGCCACCAAGCTGTCCCTCGGCTACACGCTGGATGAGATCCCCAACGACATCACCCAGAAGACCCCGGCCTCCTTCGAGCCGACCCTGGACTATGTAGTGGTCAAGGTCCCGCGTTTCGCTTTCGAGAAATTCCCGGCAGCCGACAACACGCTGACCACCACCATGAAGTCCGTCGGTGAAGCAATGGCCATGGGCCGCAACTTCACCGAGGCACTGCAGAAGGCCCTCCGCTCCCTGGAGCAGAAGGGCTCTCAGCTGGACTTCAGCTCCGTGCCGGAGTACGAAGTGGCTGAGCTGATCGAGAAGGCCAAGCGTCCCACCACGGACCGCCTGCACCAGGTGCAGCGCGCGCTCCTCGGCGGGGCCAGCGTCGAGGACGTCTTCGAAGCAACCAAGATCGACCCTTGGTTCCTTGACCAGCTGCAGCTGCTCAATGAGACGGCCCAGGAGATCCGCAAAGCCGGTGTGCTGACGGAGGAAATGCTGCGCAACGCCAAGCGCCACGGTTTCTCCGACGAGCAAATCGGTGCCCTGACGCACAACAACGAGGCCGTGGTCCGCGGAGTCCGTCAGGCTTTGGGTATCCGTCCGGTCTACAAGACGGTGGACACCTGCGCCGCGGAGTTCGCCGCCTACACCCCTTACCACTACTCTTCCTACGACGAAGAGGACGAGGTAGGCCTGCACGCCAAGCCGTCCGTCATCATCCTCGGCTCGGGTCCCAACCGCATCGGCCAGGGCATCGAGTTCGACTACTCCTGCGTGCACGCTTCCATGGCACTGCGCAAGGCCGGCTACGAGACCGTCATGGTCAACTGCAACCCTGAGACTGTGTCCACGGACTACGACGTCTCCACGCGCCTCTACTTTGAACCGCTGACCCTTGAGGACGTCCTGGAGGTCATCGCGGCCGAGGAACGCACCGGCGGCGTCATGGGCGTCTTCGTGCAGCTCGGTGGCCAGACCCCGCTGAAGCTGGCACAGCAGCTCGCCGACGCCGGCGTGCCCATCCTGGGTACTTCGCCGGAAGCAATCGACCTCGCCGAACACCGTGGTGCTTTCGCCCGCGTGCTGGACGAAGCCGGACTGACCTCCCCGAAGAACGGCACCGCCGTGTCCTTCGAGGACGCCAAGAAGATCGCCGACGAAATCGGCTACCCCGTGCTGGTACGTCCGTCGTACGTCCTGGGCGGCCGCGGCATGGAAATCGTCTATGACGAAGCCAACCTCTCGCGCTACATCGCCAACGCTACGGAAATCACCCCGGACCACCCGGTGCTGATCGACCGCTTCCTCGAGGACGCCGTCGAAATCGACGTCGACGCACTCTTCGACGGCACTGACATGTACCTTGGCGGCATCATGGAACACATCGAAGAAGCCGGCATCCATTCCGGTGACTCCGCGTGCGTCCTGCCCCCGATCACCCTGGGCAACAACGTGATCGAGCGTGTACGCACCGCTACCCGCGCCATCGCGGAGGGTGTGGGCGTTCGCGGCCTCATCAACATCCAGTTCGCCCTGGCCTCGGACGTCCTGTACGTCCTTGAAGCCAACCCGCGCGCCTCCCGCACGGTTCCGTTTGTCTCCAAGGCAACGGGCGTGCAGATGGCCAAGGCCGCAGCCCTGATCGGTACCGGTGTCACCATCAACCAACTCCGCGGCGCCTACAAGATGCTGCCGGAGACCGGCGATGGGTCCACGCTGCCCTTGGACGCCCCGGTTGCCGTCAAGGAAGCCGTGCTTCCGTTCAGCCGCTTCCGCACCCCTGAAGGCAAGGTAGTTGACTCCCTGCTCGGCCCGGAAATGCGCTCCACGGGTGAAGTCATGGGCATCGACAAGCACTTCGATACCGCTTTCGCCAAGAGCCAGGCTGCCGCGAACAACGCGCTGCCCACCGAAGGCAAGATCTTCGTTTCGGTGGCCAACCGTGACAAGCGTTCGGTGATCATGGGCGTCAAGCGCCTCTCGGACCTCGGTTTCGAGATTGTTTCCACCGGTGGAACGGCCGACGTCCTGCGCCGCAACGGCATCCAGGCGACTCCTGTGCGCAAGGTGGCCGAGGGCAGCAGCGCCGAAGGTGAAGGCACCATCGCGGACCTCGTGATCGCCGGTGAAATCGACATGGTCTTCAACACGCCGTCCGGCGGCGAAGCACGCAGCGACGGCTACGAACTCCGTGCCGCCGCCACGTCCATCGGCATTCCCTGCATCACCACCGTCGCAGAATTCAACGCAGCGGTGCAGGCCATCGAGGCTCTGCGCACCTACGAGTGGTCCGTGACCAGCCTGCAGGAGCACGCGGCCAACCTGGCAGCAGCAGTGGAAGCAGCCAATGCCTGAGTCTGCTGCACCACGGCAAGAGCAGCAGCCGGCCCGGGAGTCCTTTGGCTCCCGGCTGGCTGCGGCCATGGCCGCGCGCGGTCCGCTCTGCGTCGGGATCGATCCCCACCCGCAGCTCTTGGCTGAATGGGGATTGAACGACGACGTCGCCGGATTGGAACGCTTCTCCCTGACGGTGGTGGAAGCGGTGGCTTCCCTCGCTGCCGCGGTCAAGCCGCAGGTGGCGCTCTACGAGCGTCACGGCTCCGCCGGCATGGCCGTCCTGGAGCGCACGCTTGCCGCTTCCTCGGAAGCAGGCGTGCTCAGCATTGCCGACGCCAAGCGTGGGGACATTGGGTCCACCATGGCGGCGTATGCCGACGCATGGTTGCGTGATGGTTCGTCCTTGGCCGCTGACTCAGTGACCCTCAGCCCGTACCTTGGCTTTGAATCACTGCGTCCGGCGCTGGAGCTGGCTGCACAGTACGGCAGGGGAGTGTTCGTGCTTGCTTTGACGTCGAACCCTGAAGGGAAGTCGGTCCAGCACGTTGGCGGAAGCGATTCGGTGGCCCGCAGGATTGTGGCCGCCGCTGCAGCCGAGAACCAGCGGTACCAGGGCACTCTTGGTTCCGTGGGTTTGGTTGTGGGCGCCACGATTGGCTCGGCGCTTGAGGATCTGGACATCGATCTGGGCCCGGTCCGCGGCGCTGTCCTCGCCCCGGGGCTCGGCGCCCAGGGAGCTACCCCTGCAGACCTTCGTGCGACGTTTGGTGCTGCCTATCCCTCGGTCCTGGCTACCTCCAGCCGGGGCATCCTGGCCGCAGGTCCCTCGGTGGCAGGCCTTCGTGCCGCAACCGAAGAGACGTTGGCCGGGCTTCGCCAGGAGTAAGTTGCCTGGCCTCATTGCGCAACAGCGCCCCTGCCGGTAGGTTCAGGATCAGTCCGCGTGATCTGGATCACAATCGCGATCTGACAGGGGTTTGGCAGTGGGCCTTAAAGAGCTGACACCACAGGAGCGTTCCGATGCGCTGGAGAAGGCCGCCAAGGCGAGGGCAGTCCGTGCCGCCGCCAAGGAACGGCTCAAGCGCGGCGAGGTGAGTATTGCAGAGCTGATCTCGTCCGGGACCACGGACGAGGCTATTGCGCGCATGCGCGTGGTGGAACTCCTGGAGGCCCTGCCGGGCATTGGCCCCGTCAGGGCGGCCGGGATCATGGCGGAGATAGGCATCGCCGGATCCCGGCGCATCAGGGGCCTGGGAATTCACCAGGCCCGGGCGCTGGTAGATTTTATGGATACCCAGCAAAGCGTTTGACGCATCTCCCCGAAGGAATCCGTGAGCAAGAAACCCGGACTGACTGTCCTTGCAGGCCCCACTGCCGTTGGCAAGGGAACCGTATCCACCTACATCAGGGACAACTATCCGGAGGTCTGGCTCTCGGTCTCGGCAACCACCCGGGCCGCGCGTCCGGGTGAACAGGATGGCGTTCACTACTTCTTCAAGTCCGCCGAGGAGTTTGACTCCTTGGTGGCGGACGGTGAATTGCTGGAGTGGGCTGTGGTGCATGGACAGAACCGCTACGGGACGCTCCGCAGCACTGTCAACGCTGCCATCGCCGAAGGGAAGTCCGTCCTTCTGGAGATTGACCTGCAAGGCGCACGCCAGGTCAAGGAGGCTGTTCCGGACGCGAATTTTGTGTTCCTGGCGCCGCCCACGTGGGACGAAATGGTCCGCCGCCTGGTGGGTCGCGGCACGGAAACTCCCGAGGAACAGCAGCGCAGGCTGGAAACCGCTAAACTGGAACTTGCTGCTGAACCGGAGTTTGACCACACCGTCATCAATGACGACGTTCGCCGGGCAGCGGACGAGCTTGTTTCACTCATGGGGCTTACCCCGCATCAGCGCTAAGCGCTTGCATTTGTTGGCCCGCTAAAATTTGGAGAATTCGTGTCCACGAACCTTGAAGGCATCATCAACCCGCCGATCGATTCGCTGCTTGAGGCTGCTGATTCCAAGTACGGCCTGGTCATCTTCGGCGCCAAGCGTGCCCGCCAGATCAACGCCTACTACGCCCAGCTCCACGAGGGCCTGTTTGAGTACGTTGGCCCGCTGGTTGACACCAAGCTGAACGAGAAGTCGCTGTCCATCGCCCTGCGCGAGATCAACGAAGGCCTTTTGGTTTCCACGCCGATCGAGCCTGCAGAATAAGTACAGACTGCCTGTTGACGGAGGTCACGTGCGCATAGTCCTCGGAGTCGGGGGAGGGATTGCAGCCTACAAGGTTGCATCGCTCCTCCGGCTTTTTACTGAAGCCGGCCACAAGGTCACGGTCATCCCCACGGAAGCGGCCACACGGTTTGTTGGCGTCGCTACGTGGGAGGCCCTTTCGGGCAACCCCGTGAGCAACAGCGTCTTCGACGACGTCGAGAAGGTCAACCATGTGCGTTTGGGCCATGAAGCTGACCTGATCGTGGTTGCGCCCGCCACGGCGGACCTCCTTGCCAAGGCTGCAACAGGACAAGCGGGCGACCTCCTCACCAATACGCTGCTCATGGCCCACGGGCCGGTGCTCTTCGCTCCGGCCATGCACACGGAGATGTGGCAGCACGCAGCAACCCAGGCGAACGTAGAGACGTTGCGCGGCCGCGGCGTGACAGTGCTCGAGCCAGCCTCCGGCCGCCTCACCGGATCTGATTCGGGCCCTGGCCGCTTGCCGGAGCCGGAGGCGATTTTCACGGCCGCCATGGCTTTGGCTGAGGTGGCGGACGGCGCCAAGGCTACGCCCGCCGCGGAGCAGCCGCTGGCAGGCCGGATCGTGACGATCTCGGCCGGTGGCACCAGGGAGGCTCTGGACCCGGTCCGCTTCCTGGGCAACCGCTCGTCCGGCAAGCAGGGTGCTGCCCTGGCTGCCGCAGCTCTGGCTGCCGGGGCTGCCGTACGGTTCCTGGCCGCGCACATGGACGTCGAGCCGCCTGCCGGCGTCGAGCTTGTCCGCGTTGAGTCGGCGTTGGAACTGCGCGAGGCCGCGCTTAAAGCGGCAGTGGATTCCGACGTCGTCATCATGGCCGCCGCCGTGGCGGATTTCCGTCCGGCCGAGGTCTCGGACACCAAGATCAAGAAGGTCGACGGCGAGGATGCGCCAGTGGTGCGGTTGATCCGCAACCCTGACATCCTGCATGAGCTCGTGGAACGCCGCAACGCCGAGGGCGGCCGGCAACTGATTGTCGGTTTCGCTGCCGAAACAGGCGACGCCCAAGGTGACGTCCTGGAACATGCAACGGCCAAGCTCAAGCGCAAGGGCTGCGACCTCCTGGTAGTTAATCAGGTGGGCATTGGCCGCGTGTTCGGCCAGGACGACAATTCCGTGGTGATTCTCTCCGGTCACGGAGCCGAACCGCAGTCGGCCGCCGGCTCCAAGGCCGATGTCGCCGCTGCAGTGGTTGATCGTGTGGGCGCTGAGCTCACAAGGGTCTTCCCGGCGTTGTAACTGAGCCCACACCCGAATTCTTAGCATAGGGACACAGGGCAGATGCCGCCGTCCCGCAACCCAGTAAGGTGGTCGAGTGACTTTACCGCTGCACCATGAACACCATGGCACCCCGTCCAAGCTCCGGCTCTTCACTTCCGAGTCGGTCACCGAAGGGCACCCGGACAAGATCTGCGACCAAATCAGCGACGCCATCCTGGACGCGCTGCTGGCCGCTGATCCCGAGTCCCGCGTGGCCGTTGAAACCATGGCCACCACCGGCCTGGTGCACGTGGCTGGTGAGGTCACTACTGACGCCTACGTAGAGATCCCGCAGATTGTCCGTGAGACCATCCTCGGCATTGGATACGACTCTTCCGCCAACGGCTTCGACGGAGCCCGTTGTGGCGTCTCGGTGTCCATCGGCCAGCAGTCCAACGACATCGCCGGCGGAGTGTTCAACTCCCTTGAGGCCCGCGAGGGCCGCCAGGAGGACGACTACGATCTCCAGGGCGCAGGCGACCAAGGCATCATGTTCGGCTACGCCAGCGATGAGACGGCCTCGTACATGCCCACGCCCATCTGGCTTGCCCACCGCTTGTCCGAACGGCTCACCGAAGTCCGCAAGAACGGCGAATTGGCCTACCTCCGCCCTGACGGCAAGACGCAGGTCACCGTAGGTTACGACGGCGACCGCCCGGTTTCCGTTGAAACAGTGGTGATCTCCAGCCAGCACGCCGAGGAAGCAAGCCTCGAGCAGCTCCGGGCCGATCTCGCCAGCTACGTGATCGACCCCGTCCTCGCGGCGTCAAGCCTGGACCTCTCGCGCACGGCCAACATCCTGAACCCGGCCGGTGCCTTCGTCATCGGCGGCCCGGTAGGCGATGCTGGCCTCACCGGACGCAAGATCATTGTGGACACCTACGGTGGGTTCTCCCGACACGGCGGTGGCGCCTTCTCCGGCAAGGACCCATCCAAGGTTGATCGTTCAGCTGCCTACGCCATGCGGTGGGTTGCCAAGAACGTGGTGGCCGCCGGACTTGCCAAGCGCGCCGAAATCCAGATTGCCTACGCCATTGGCCAGGCCCGCCCCGTCGGAACCTACGTTGAAACCTTCGGCACCGAGACCGTGGACCCGGCCCGTATCAGCGAAGCCATCGACGAACTCTTTGACCTGCGTCCGCGGGCCATCATCGATGCCTTGGACCTCAAGCGGCCCATATACGCCAAGACGGCAGCCCACGGCCACTTCGGCCGGGACGAGCCTGACTTCACGTGGGAACGGCTTGATCGGGTGGCGGACCTGAAGGAATACTTCAACGCCTGATCCCACTGACGGTTGGCTTGAACCAGTCGTGTCATTCCGGACGTTGCTGTTTTGTCAGTGGCCCATGATTGGCTGGTGCCAGAGAGATGCCCGCAGCGGGTCAATCCCGCTGCGGGCATTCCAGGTTAAGAATGCGTGGTTGTTTTCCGCCGAGAGTTGGAGGTGAAGTGCATGGCAGGACACGAGGCCCAGCCGTCGTTGCTTCAACCCTCGCTGCTGCAGGGTTTTCCGGATCGTCCGCCGGTCAATGGTCCACCCCTTGCTCCTGGGAATCCCGTGGCGCGGGTGGTGCTCGAATCGTCCCTGCCGCACTTGGACCGGCCCTTCGACTACAGCGTTCCAGCCGATCTGGCCGAGGTCGCTGTGCCCGGCGTCCGGGTGAAGGTCAAGTTCAATGGTCAGGAACTCAACGGCTACGTCATTGAGCGGCGTGCAGACTCCGATGCTGCGGCGCCGCTCAGTCTCCTGCACAAAGTGGTGTCACCGGTTGCTGTCCTGACCCCGGAGGTCACGGAATTGGCCGGCACCGTCGCAGCCAGGTACGCCGGAACGTTGAGCGATGTCCTGAGGACCGCCGTGCCGCCAAGGGTTGCCAAAGTGGAGAAGGAACTGCTGGCGGGAGAACTGGATTCCGGCGTCGAGCTCAAACCGTTGACGGATGCCCACGCCTGGGGTTTGTACTCCAACGGGGCAGCGTATCTGCAGCATCTTGCCAGCGGCGGTTCGCCGAAGGCTGTCCTCACCGCCCTTCAGGGGTTTGGTCCCAGCGGCTGGCCCGCCCTGGTCGCTTCAGCTGTTGCCACGGTCAGGTCCTCGGGACGCGGCGCCGTGGTGGTGGTGCCCGACTACCGCGATCTTGAACAACTCGAGGATGCGCTGGCCAAGGTTCTGCCCTCCACTGACATTGCGCGGCTGACCGCAGATGACGGCCAGACACCCCGCTACAGAAGCTTTCTGCGCCTGCTCAGCGGCGCCGCCGGAGTGGCCATCGGTACCCGATCCGCGGCCTATGCACCCATTCGGGATCTGGGCCTGGTGGTGTGCTGGGATGACGGCGACGATCTCCACATCGACCAACGGGCCCCCTACGCGCACACCCGGGAGGTTCTGCTGCTCCGCGCTGAGCAGGAGAATGCAGCGTGCCTCATGGCCTCCCACAGCCGCAGTACAGAACTCCAGCGCCTCGTTGAGATGCAGTGGGCGGTAGCGATTGAAGCACCACGAACCGTCGTCCGATCCACGGTTCCGCGTGTCCTGAATACCGCTGACAGTTTTGAGCAGGAACGTGACCCTCTGGCGCGGATCGCCCGTTTGCCCGGTGCGGCCTGGCGTGCGGCCAAGGACGGACTGGAACGTGGCCCGGTCCTGGTCCAGGTTGCACGGGCCGGTTATGCTCCCTCGCTGGTCTGTGAGACCTGCCGGGAACTGGCTCGCTGCAACACCTGCCAAGGCCCTTTGGCGGTATCCAGTGGCACTGCCACACCTGCATGCCGTTGGTGCTCCACGCCGGCTCCCCAATGGCGTTGCACGCATTGCAGTGGAACCCGGCTGCGCAGGGGAGCCACGGGTGTCATGCGGACAGCCGAGGAACTGGGGCGGGCGTTCCCGGGCAAAGCCGTGGTGACGTCCTCCGGCGAGCACATCAAGGCAAGTGTGCCGGACTCACCTGCGCTGGTCGTGGCCACTGTGGGAGCCGAGCCGGTAGCGCACAACGGCTATGCTGCGGCCCTGCTGCTGGATGGCAACTCGCTGCTCCGGCGGGAGAACCTGCGGGCGGGGGAGGATACTGTTCGCCGATGGTTCAATGCTGCCTCCCTCGTGAAGCCGGCAAGCCAAGGCGGGCTCGTGGTGATTACCGCGGACGATACCGCCGCCACAGGGGCACTGTTGCGGTGGGATGCGTCGGGGTACGCGTCACGTGAGCTGGCCCTGCGGAAGGAACTTCAGCTACCCCCGGCTGTCAGGGTGGCCTCAGTAACCGGGACCAGGGCTGACGTCGGTCATTTCGCGGATGCTTTTGAAGCCACGGCCACGTCAGCCTCGGGCACCAAACTCCGCAGGGCCGGTCCTGCCCCTGTGCAACTGTACTCAGGGGCCTCCCCACGCCCTGAAAACGAGGCCGATGGTGACGTCCGGACGTTGTATTTCATTCCCTATGGCGACGCTGCGGAGGCAACCCGTGCCCTCCGGGCAGTGAAGGCCGCCAGCGCCGCCAAGCGCACGTCAGGTCCGGTGCAGCTTCGCCTGGATGGTGTGGACGTCCTCTAAGGCAGGAGACTAGGACCCGCGCTTCCGCAGGGAAACCACTTCTTCAGCTGCGGCGAGCAGTTGCCGAGCCGATTCGTCCCAGTTGAATTCCGACGCCCGCTCTACGGACCTGCGGGAGCGCTGCTGCCACAGCTCGTCGTTGCCCAGGCCGGTCACAGCATCTGCGAATTCCGAGGGCGACTCCGGGCTGACGTAGCTGACAGCGTCGCCGCCCACCTCGCGGAAGATGGGGATGTCGCTGGCGATCACAGGAGTACCCAACGCCATCGCTTCTACCAAGGGCAGGCCGTATCCCTCCGCACGGGAAAGGCTGATCAGCGCAGTTGCCCTCACCAAGAGGTCGTCGTACTCGGCGTCGGTGACGCCGTTGTGGAACTGTACTTTGGCTCCGGCGGGAACCAATGCCTCCAGTTCAGCCTTTCGCTGCGGTGTGATCCGGCTGAGCAGGTGCAGGGTGAAATCGGGCAAGCCGGCCATCCCGCGGATCATGGTTTCTACGTTCTTATAAGGCATGAACGAGCCCATATAGAGCAGTGTCTTGTCCGCGCCTGTTGCAGGGTCCCGGGGTATTTGTCCGGGTTGGGGGGCATTTCCCACAATCCGCACCGGCCGTTTGGTAAGCGCGTACTTGGCCATGAGGGCTTCCGTGGTACGGCTGATCGTGGCAACAATGTCCGCCCGGTTCAGCAGGAGCCGCTGGGGCCAGAAGGCCTTGTGGTACAGCCTCCAGAGCACACGGACCGGTGGCGGGAGGAATCCCGGGGGAGTCGGGTGTTCGTAGTAAATGAGGTCATGGAGGGTGAGCACAAGTCCGTACCGCCGCCCAAAGGTTCCCATGGTTTGCATGGGACAGACCACAACATCAGCATTCAGGGGGTTGACCTTGCGGGCCACGAACAGCTCCAGCGGCGACAGCGGACTGTTGACCATGACGTAGGGTACATCCGGCAATAGTGCCAGTTGGCGCTTGTCGCTGATCAGCATGGTGACATCCGCGATCTTGGATGTGGCCGCTATGAGGCTTGAACCATAGCGGCTGATGCCATCGTGGTGGTCCGTTCTGGTAAAGCGGGCGTCGATGACAATTTTCACGCGGGATGTTCCTCCAGGAAGCTGCGAATGGCTGCGGCCGCCGTCACCGGCGTTTCGTAGTGGATCAGATGTCCGACGCCGGGAATGACTTCCAGCGTTGCGTCAGGAAGGCGCTCCATGAGTTTGTGCTGGTTGGGGAGTGTGGCGATTTCGTCTTTTTCCCCCGCCACCAGGAGGACGGGGAGGCGGAGCTTTTCGGCGACGTCGGCGACGTTTCCGGAAACCGACGCCTTGAAGGATTCCAGCAGGCTTTTCCTGTCGGCGAAGGCACTGAAGTAGGCGTCGTGCTGGCCGTGGATAAAGCGGCGTAGGTCCTTGTCCTTGGTTTTGGCCATGGTGATGCTCATGATCCGGACAATTGCACGGTTGCGAAGCACCGCCAACCCCAGGCGGCGGGGGAGCTTCGCCGATACTTGGTAGTACAGCACAGCCAGCTTGGTCATGATCCCCTTAGGGCCTTCCAAAGCCGGTGCTGCAATGGGATTGACCAAAATCAAGGGGTAGATGGTGCCGGGATGCGTGGCGGCAAAGTGGCTGGCAACGATTGATCCAAAGGAATGGCCCAGCAGCACAGTCCTGGGCCCAAGCTCCAGCGCGGACATGAAGCTGGAGATGAACTTTCCGTAGTGTTCAACGCTGTGTTCACCATTCACGAACGGCTCTGAGCTTCCGAAGGCCGGCAGGTCCGGCATGATGATCCGCATTTCCGGGAGTTGGTCGGCCACCCGGAGCAACCCGTGGTGGTCCCCCCGGAATCCGTGGATTACCAGGATGGTACGGGTCTTGGGGGAGACGGTGACCGGTTCGTAGGTCCAATACGCCACGTTGCTGCCGTCAACATCAACGTCCGAAGCTGCAGTCCGCCCTGGAAGGGCTTCGCTGAAGAACTTGCCAGGGGCCTGCGTTCCTTCGGGGGAGTTCGCGGTGTCCACTTTTTCCATGCAGCTGTTCCTAATTCACGTTGTCCGGGTGCGACCCGGTTCGATGGTGCCGCTCAAGCCCTGCGATGCCGTCCATGTCGGTGGCGTCGAGGTCGAAATCGAAAACGGCGAAGTTCTCTTTGATACGGCCTGCAGAGCTTGCTTTCGGGATGACCAGGTTCCCCAACTGAAGATGCCAGCGGAGAATAACCTGCGCCGGAGTCCTGCCGTACTTCTCGGCCAGCCGGATGATGGCCGGATCTGCCAGTACCTGCCCTCTGCCCAGTGGGCTCCACGCCTCAGTGCGTATACCAAGTTGTTCGTGCAAGGTGCGCAGCCTGGTCTGCTGCAACCAGGGGTGCAGTTCTATTTGGTTGACGGCCGGGACTACTTCCGCCTTCTGCATCAAATCCTCAAGGTGGCCGGGCTGGAAGTTGGATACACCGATAGCCCGGATTTTGCCTTCCCTGTACAAGGTCTCCATGGCTTTCCACGTCTCCACCAACAGTCCTCGTCCGGGACAGGGCCAGTGAATAAGGTAAAGATCCACGTAGTCGAGGCCAAGGTTTGCCATGGAGGCGTCGAAAGCGCGGAGCGTGGCATCGTATCCATGGTCATCGTTCCAGACCTTCGTGGTCACAAACAGGTCCTCGCGGGCCAAAGCATGGACCGACTCGCCCGACCCGCCGGTAGCCCTGTTGGCTTCCGCGGCATCTCCTACAGCGCCGCCCAACGCCCGGCCAAGTCCCAGTTCGTTGCCATACATTGCGGCCGTATCAAAACGGCGGTAGCCCTCACCCAACGCCGTGGACACCAGGGCTTCAGCGTCGTGCGGGGGAACTTTGTAGAGTCCAAAACCCAGGCGTTCCATTTGTACGCCATTGTTCAATGTCTGCCGGGCAGGGGATCTCATAGCAAAGACTCTACCCATTCCTTGCACGAATGATTCAGGAGTGGCCATTGAAACTGACAAGTCGCCGGGCCGAGGCTTCATCCAAAATCAGGTCCGTGGCCAGTCCAGCGGCCAGAGCCCCTTGGAGCCCGTTGATTTTAGATGCGCCCGAGACCACGCAAATCCGGCGCCGTACCTGCCTCAATTGTTCATGGCTGGGACCCGTGGACCTTGCATTGAGGGTGATGCCGTTCGAGGAACCGTCACTCCTGAAGAAGACGGTGGCGACGTCGCCCACCACGTCATCTGCCGCCAGCATGGTGAGGTCGTGTTCATCGAGGTAGCCGCCGGCATACACATGGCTGGGATAGTCCGAATCCACTGAGCCGACGCCGAAGATGGCGATGCTCATGCGTGCCTGCAGATCAAGGATGCGTTGAACGCTGCGCTCATTCCACATGGCCGTCTTGGTGGATGCATGATCAAAGAAAGCCGGAACAGGGAACTGTTCAACCCTTGCGCCGTAGGCGCTGCCGAAGCGGCGCATGATGTCGCTGGCGTACGTGATGCCGGTGGTTTGCATGTTCCCGGCACCGTTCAGTTGGACCACGATGCTGTCATGGGTGACCTTGCGGGTGAGGTGACGGCTGACGGCGCTGAGGGTGGCGCCCCAGGCAACGCCGATGATGGCATTCGAATCAACCAACGGCCCAATGGTGCGGGCCGCCTGCATGGCTACGCGGTCCAGGGTCTCCGCCTCGTTGAGCGTGTCCAACACGGGAACCACGTGTACGTCCACCCCGTACTGGTTCCGGATCTGGCTTTCCAGTTCGGGGCCGGTGTCAAAAGGGCTCCTGATCTGGACCTGGACCAAGCCGGTTTCGCGTGCCGAGGACAGCAGCCGGGACACCGTGGACCGGGAAGTTCTCAGCTCCCGGGCGATTGCGTCCATGGTCAGGTCTTGGAGGTAATACATCTGTGCAGCCCGGAGCGCATCCGAGTGACGTGATCGTGCCATCTCATTTCCTTCCTGCACGTTTGTGCAAATAGCTTGACTCCATTTTCCACCTTCGCAAGATTAGTGGTGAACGGTGCAGCAGCGAGTGGCGCGGCGCACGAACCAAGCCCAAGGGAGCAGTTTTGGGACACAACAGTTTTTCCGGTACCTCACAGCACACACAGCGCGACTCCGTCGTTGCACTGCAGGAGCGGCCCTCGGCCAAGGTACTTATCATCGGCGGCGGCATCAACGGCGTCGGAACGTTCCGCGACCTGGCCCTGCAGGGTGTGGATGTGGCACTTGTTGAACGCGGCGACTACTGCCAAGGTGCCAGTGGTGCTTCCTCGCACATGATCCACGGCGGCATCCGCTACCTCGAAAACGGCGAGTTCCGCCTCGTCCAGGAATCCGTGGTTGAGCGTAACCGGCTCCTGCGCATTGCACCGCACTACGTCAAGCCGCTGCAGACCACCATCCCCATCTTCAGCACCTTCTCCGGAATCCTCTCCGCACCCATGCGTTTCCTCACGCACAAGCAGGGCAAGCCCAAGGAACGCGGCGCATTCCTCATCAAGGTTGGCCTGAGCATGTACGACTTCTTCTCCCGTGACGGCGGAAGCGTGCCCCGCCACCAGTTCCGTGGAAGGACCCGGGCCCTGGCCGAGCTTCCCAAGCTGCACTCGGGGATCAAGTACGCGGCAACCTACTTCGATGCCTCGGTGCACAACCCCGAACGCCTGACCCTCGATGTCCTCCAGGATGGCGAGAAGGCAGGCCTTGGCGGCGGACTTCCCGGTGGAAGCGCCCGCGCCAGCAACTACGTCTCACTGGTTTCCATGGGCGCGGACGGGGTTCTCCTCCGCGATGAACTGACCGGAAAGGAGTTCGAATTCCAGGCGGACGTCATCGTCAACACCACTGGCGCCTGGGTGGATCTCACCAACCAGGCCATGGGTGCCGTCAGCAAGTACATGGGCGGAACGAAGGGCTCCCACATCGTCCTTGACCACCCGGAACTTCTTGCCGCCTGCAACGGCAGGGAAATCTTCTTCGAACACACCGACGGCCGCATCGTCCTCATCTACCCGATGGGCGACCGCGTCCTGGTAGGTACCACCGACGTCGACGCGGACATGTCCCAAGACGCCGTGTGCACGGAAGAAGAGATCGACTACTTCTTCGACCTGGTAGGTCATGTGTTCCCCACCATCAAAGTGGAGCGGGAGCAGATCGTCTACAGCTTCGCCGGCGTCCGTCCGTTGCCCCGCCACGACGAAACCCAGCCGGGCTTCGTCTCCAGGGACTACCGGATCGAGCGCAGCGTCCGCACAGGCGATGGTGCGGTAGCCACGCCAGGCGGTAAGGCCGCCGTCGTACTCAGCTTGGTAGGCGGCAAGTGGACAACGTTCCGCGCACTGGCCGAGCACATGACCAACGACGTCCTGCGTGAACTCGGCATGGAACGCAAAGTCTCGACGGCGAAGCTCGCCATCGGCGGCGGTGCCGGCTTCCCTGCCACTGAACAGGGCGAACAGGAATGGATCAAGAAGCACATGGGTCCGGGCCTGGACGCTGACCGGGTTGCCGGCCTGCTGACCAGGTACGGTACGCGGGCTGACGCGGTGATCGCGTACCTCCATGCGGGGCATGACCAGCCGTTGCGGTCCACGCGTGAACTCAGCGTCCGTGAGTTGGCATTCATGGCCGAGCATGAGCAGATCGGGCACCTGGTGGATGTCCTCATCCGCAGGACGTCCCTGGCGTTCCGTGGCTTGGTCACCGGCGAGCTGCTGAATGAGATTGCCGCCGCTTTGGCCGAACCGCTCGGGTGGGATGCTGCTGCCCGTGAAGCAGAAATCCGCCACGCCCAGGAAGTACTGCAGCGG
Source organism: Arthrobacter sp. WCS2018Hpa-7 (assembly GCF_031843805.1). NCBI lineage: Bacteria > Bacillati > Actinomycetota > Actinomycetes > Micrococcales > Micrococcaceae > Arthrobacter > Arthrobacter sp. WCS2018Hpa-7. Next base: position 77,144 of record NZ_JAVTJB010000006.1, on the reverse strand, counting down.
TTCCACAAGGTTGACGTGCACAGTCTCGTAGCCTGAGCCCAAGCAGCGGAAAAAGCTTGACCGTCCCAACGTGCGGCAGGGGCGGAATGGGGTAGGTGGGCCCGACAGGGGACCACCACACCGGGACGGTTCCGGAGATCGGAACAGTCCCAAACGGCCTCTTCACCCGCGAGGGGGCTGATAACAGAAAAATGAGGAGTCAAAGATGTCTCTTGGAATTGTTTTCCTTTCCGAAGTATTCGGAACCATGATGCTGACCCTGTTGGGTTGCGGCGTCGTGGCAAACGTTGCGCTCAAAGGCACCAAGGGCAACAACGCTGGATTCTTGATGGTGACGTGGGGCTGGGGCATTGCGGTCTTCGCGGGCGTTTTCGTGGCTGCAAAGTCCGGTGCGCACCTGAACCCGGCCGTGACGTTGGGCCTGCTGGTCAATCAGAAAGCAGAATACGCCCCCGGCGTTCCCGTGGATTTCGCGTCCACCCTGACCTACTTCGGCGCTGAGCTGCTGGGCGCCTTCCTGGGCGCGGTTGTCTGCTGGCTCGCTTACAAGCAGCACTTCGATGAAGAACCCCTGGCAGCCAACAAGCTGGGTACTTTCTCCACCGGTCCCGCCATCCGTTCCACCCCGTGGAACCTCGTCACAGAGATCATCGGCACGTTCGTCCTGGTCTTCGTCATCCTGACGTTCGGCGGCACCCCCTCGGGACTCGGCCCGCTGGCCGTGGCACTGCTCGTTGTGGGTATCGGCGTTTCCCTCGGTGGCCCCACCGGTTACGCCATCAACCCTGCGCGTGACCTCGGCCCCCGCATCGCCCACGCCCTCCTCCCCATCAAGGGCAAGGGCAGCAGCGACTGGGCTTACTCCTGGATTCCCGTTGTTGGACCGCTGGTTGGCGGCGCACTTGCCGGCATCGTGGCCCTCTGGGTGCCCGACATCATGCCTGCGATCGCCGGCTGATCCTGTCCGTACTCCACCGCACACACCCTCAATCATTACTGAGTAACCACAACACCGAGACAAGGACGTCACCATGAATCAATACGTCATCGCCATTGATCAAGGCACCACCAGCTCCCGCGCCATCGTGTTCGACCACTCCGGCAACATCGTTTCCACCGGCCAGATGGAACACGAGCAGATCTTCCCGCAGGCTGGCTGGGTTGAGCACAACCCCGCCGAAATCTGGAACAACACCCGGGAAGTCATTGCCTCCGCCCTGTCCAAGGCGAACCTGACGCGGCACGACATCGCCGCCGTCGGAATCACCAACCAGCGTGAAACTGCTGTCGTTTGGGACAAGAACACCGGTGAGGCTGTCTATAACGCCATTGTCTGGCAGGACACCCGAACCCAGCCGATCGTGGACCAGTTGGCCCAGGATGGCGGGCTCGAACGCTTCAAGCAGAAGGTGGGCCTGCCATTGGCCACCTACTTCTCCGGTACCAAGATCAAGTGGATCCTGGACAACGTCGACGGCGCCCGCGAACGTGCGGAAGCCGGCGACCTCCTGTTCGGCAACACCGACGCCTGGGTTCTGTGGAATCTGACCGGCGGTGTGGACGGCGGCGTCCACGTCACCGACGTCACCAACGCCTCCCGCACCCTCTTCATGGACCTCGAGACGCTCCAATGGGACCAGGAAATCCTGGACGTCTTTGGCGTTCCGTCCTCCATGATGCCGGCCATCAAGTCCTCCTCCGAGGTCTACGGCCAGGTCCACACCTCGCAGCTCCTTCGCGAAACTCCGGTGGCAGGCATTCTGGGCGACCAGCAGGCCGCTACCTTCGGCCAGGCAGCCTTCCAGGCCGGAGAAGCAAAAAACACCTACGGCACAGGCTGCTTCCTGATCTTCAACACTGGCGAGGAAATTGTTCACTCCAAGAACGGCCTCCTCACCACGCTGGGATATAAGCTGGGCGACGCCAAACCGCACTACGCCCTGGAAGGTTCCATTGCGGTCACCGGTTCCTTGATCCAGTGGCTCCGCGACAACCTGGGCATGATCAGTTCCGCTCCCGAAGTTGAGGAGTTGGCTGCGGGTGTCAAGGACAACGGTGGCGTCTACATCGTCCCCGCCTTCTCCGGCCTGTTCGCACCGTACTGGCGCGCGGACGCCCGTGGCGCCATCGTCGGCCTGACCCGTTTCGCCAACAAGGGTCACATCGCCCGCGCCGCGCTGGAAGCAACTGCCTTCCAGACCCGCGAGGTGCTGGACGCCGTCAACGCGGACTCGGGTGTTCCGCTCACCGAGCTGAAGGTCGACGGCGGCATGGTCGCCAACGAGGCTCTCATGCAGTTCCAGGCAGACATCCTGGGCGTACCGGTGGTCCGTCCCAAGGTGGTGGAAACCACTGCACTCGGTGCCGCCTACGCAGCGGGCCTGGCTGTCGGATTCTGGAAGGACCTGGGCGAGCTCAGCGCCAACTGGAACGAAGACAAGCGCTGGGAACCGCAACTGCCGGCAGAAGAGCAGGAGCGTCAGTTGCGGCTTTGGAAGAAGGCTGTCACCAAATCCATGGATTGGGTCGACGAGGACGTTAAGTAAGACCAGCGACAAGACGCCTTAGCTGTTATGGGGGCCCCGCCCGCTACGCGGACGCCCGAAGCCGCTCCCGGGCCCCCATAACAGCACGGCGTCATTGAGCCGGTCTTCTGTAAGCCAAGCGCTGCGCCGCCAACCATGATTTGTCGGTGAGTGGATGGATGAACGTGCGCTATTGTAGATCTATGCGTGCGATCCTTCTGCTTAGCTAGCCGCCCGGCTTTTATTAGCCGTGCGGCCGCCCCTCCATTGTTGAGGGGCTTTTGTGTGTCCGGGGCTATCCGGGACCGCAGCAGGAGGCAAAACCGCCATCGAAGAACAGAAGAGGGCAGCAGTGAGCGTTCAGCCGGAGACAGAGACCGGAACAGCACAGACAGCCGCAGCTGAAGCGCCTGAAGAGGGCGTCTACAGCTTCGCTGCGATGGAAGCCAAGTGGCCGCAGGTCTGGGAAGACCTCAAAGTCTTCACGCCTGTCGACGACGGTTCGCGGGAACGCCGCTACGTGCTGGACATGTTCCCCTACCCTTCCGGCGACCTCCACATGGGCCACGCCGAAGCATTCGCGATGGGCGACGTGGTGGCGCGCTACCTGCGCCAGAAGGGCTTCGACGTCCTGCACCCCATTGGTTGGGACTCTTTCGGCCTCCCTGCTGAGAACGCTGCGATCAAGCGCAATGCGCACCCCAGCGAGTGGACCTACGCGAACATCGACACCCAGGCGGCGTCGTTCAAGCGGTATGCCATCTCCGCCGACTGGTCCAGGCGCATTCACACCTCGGATCCCGAGTATTACCGGTGGACCCAGTGGCTGTTCAAGCGTTTCTACGAGCGTGGCCTGGCCTACCGCAAGGATTCGCCGGTCAACTGGTGCCCCAAGGACCTCACCGTCCTGGCGAACGAACAGGTTGTCAACGGCGCCTGTGAACGCTGCGGCACGCCCGTCACCAAGAAGTCGCTGAATCAGTGGTACTTCAAGATCACCGACTACGCAGACCGCTTGCTCGAAGACATGGACCAGCTGCAAGGCCACTGGCCCGAGCGTGTTCTGGCCATGCAACGGAACTGGATCGGCCGCTCTGAAGGCGCGCACGTGCGATTCGTCATCGAAGCGACCGAAGAGCGTGCCGAGCGCGAAGTCACAGTGTTCACCACGCGTCCGGACACTCTCTATGGCGCAACCTTCTTCGTTGTGGCAGCGGATGCACATCTGGCACTGGACCTGGTGACTCCGGAACAACACGACGAACTCATGGCGTACCGCGAAAAGGTCAAGGCGCTCTCCGAAATTGAGCGCCAGTCCACCGAACGCGAGAAGACCGGCGTCTTCACCGGCCGTTACGCCATCAACCCGCTCAACGGCGAGAAACTCCCGGTATGGGCCGCTGACTACGTGCTGGCCGACTACGGCACGGGTGCCATCATGGCCGTGCCTGCGCATGACCAGCGCGACCTCGACTTCGCCAAGGCCTTCAACCTGCCCGTCCGGGCAGTGTTGGAAACAGGCGCTGAAGACCCCGCAGAGACTGGCGTGGCCACTGCCGGCGAAGGCACACTGAAGAACTCCGGTGACCTGGATGGCTTGTCCAAGTCCGACGGAATTCCGGCCGCGATCGAGATCCTCGAGAAGCTCGGTACCGGCGAGAAATTCGTCAACTTCCGGCTGCGTGACTGGTTGCTGAGCCGCCAGCGTTTCTGGGGTACGCCCATCCCCATCATCCACTGCGGCGAATGCGGCGAAGTGCCCGTCCCCGATGACCAGTTGCCCGTCAGGTTGCCCGATAACCTGCGCGGTGAGGCGTTGTCGCCGAAGGGAACCTCCCCGTTGGCCGCCGCCGTCGAGTGGGTCAACGTGGAGTGCCCCAATTGTGGCCGGGCCGCCCAGCGCGACACCGACACCATGGACACCTTTGTGGACTCGTCCTGGTACTTCCTGCGCTTCGTGTCCCCGGACTACACCGAAGGTCCTTTCGATCCCGAAAAGATCAATAACTGGATGCCCGTGGGCCAGTACGTTGGTGGCGTGGAGCACGCTATCCTGCACCTGCTCTACGCGCGCTTCTTCACCAAGGTCATCAAGGACATCGGCCTGATCGAAGCCAACGAACCGTTCTCGGCACTGCTCAACCAGGGCCAGGTGCTCAACGGCGGTAAAGCCATGAGCAAGTCCCTCGGCAACGGCGTGGACCTCGGCGAGCAGTTGGACAAATTCGGCGTCGACGCCGTACGTCTCACCATGGTCTTTGCCTCCCCACCGGAAGACGACGTCGACTGGGCGGACGTTTCGCCGTCGGGGTCTGCCAAGTTCCTGGCCCGGGCCTGGCGGCTTGGCCAGGACGTCAGCAGCGAGCCGGGCGTGGATCCGGCTAATGGCGACCGCGCCCTGCGCACTGTCACGCACAAGACCATCGCCGATGCCGCGGGCCTGTTGGACAACAACAAGTTCAACGTTGTGGTTGCCCGCCTGATGGAGTTGGTGAACGCGACCCGCAAGACCATTGATTCTGGTGCGGGTGCCGCAGATCCCGCCGTACGCGAAGCGGTGGAAGCCGTTGCGGTCATCCTGAGCCTCTTCGCTCCGTACACAGCCGAGGACTTGTGGAACACGCTGGGCCACCCTGCCTCGGTAGCGAATGCAGGCTGGCCGAAGCACGACGAAGCATTGCTGGTGCAGGACACCGTCACCGCTGTGGTTCAGGTCCAGGGCAAGGTTCGCGATCGCTTGGAAGTCTCGCCGGACATCACTGAGGACGCTTTGCGTGAACTCGCGCTGGCCTCGGAAAACGTCCAGCGTGCCATGGACGGTCGCGGCATCCGCACCGTGATCGTGCGGGCACCTAAACTGGTGAACATCGTCCCCGCCTAGCAGGGACCGTGCGGCCGCCGGCACTGTGCCGGCGGCCGGCCATCATCTTTGGAGGTTGCGTGCCTGAGCGAGAACCACCCGCATGGATATGGCTCAAGGAAAGAGTGGCGCGCCTCAGGCAGCCCACGGCTCCGGTTCCAGCAGGTGACGTGCCGCTGGCGGCCGTCGTCAAGACAGCCGTCGTCACTGATTCGGCGGCCGCGCTTCCCACGGACTGGGTCTCGGCCTTCACCGCCGACGGACGGCTTGCAGTTGTTCCCATGCCGGTCATGGTGGGGAACGAAATTTACGGCGAAGGCGAAGACGACATCACCCAAACGTTGTCGCTGGCCCTGGCCTCGGGTGCCTCGGTGAAAACGTCCCGGCCCTCACCCGGGCAATTTGAGCAGGCCTACCTCGCGGCTCAGCGTCGCGGTTTCGAGTCAGTGGTGTCCATCCACATTTCGTCCGAGCTCTCCGGAACCGCCGATGCTGCCCGCCTGGCTGCAGCCCGCGTCAGCATTCCCGTGGAAGTGGTGGACTCCCGCACGGTGGGCATGGCGCAGGGCATGGGGGTCCAAAGTGCGGTGGTAGCCGCAGCCGATGGGCAAGAGGCTGCAGAAGTCCGCGGTTTTGCCGAGCGGCGCATGGAGCGCACCAAGGTCTACTTCTACGTGCCCAGCCTTGAACAGCTACGCCGTGGCGGGCGCATCGGTGCCGCAGCATCGCTGTTGGGTACAGTCCTGGCTATCAAGCCCATCCTGGCGGTCGACGGCGGCAAGATCGTTCCGCTGGAAAAGGTCCGGTCCGCCGTACGCGCCGTGGCTCGCTTGGAGGAGATCGTTGCAGCGGATGTTGCTTCCCGCCCGGTCGGACAGCAACGCTTGGCAGTTCACCACTTCGGCAACCAGATGGAGGCCGAAGCCCTGGCCGCCCGGCTGAACGAGAAGTGTCCGGACTGCCCGCCGCCCCAAATCAGTGCCTTGCCTGCCGTTCTGGCGGCTCATGCCGGCTTGGGCGTTCTGGCAGTCATTGTGGGGGAAAGCAGCACGCCAACGGACTGATCATCCGGCCCTTTATCCACATAGCCCATCTGAAGCGGACTGGCCCCGCGGCGCCGGCAATAGGCTCAGTTCATGCCACGCTGGAACCGGGATGCGTCCCCAGATGCCGCGGCGCAGGCAGCACGGCAGCGCTTTACCTCCCGTATGGCCGGAGACACCCGGACACCTCCACTGCTGGAGTTACCGGACAACTATCCCTCCGATCCAGTGGGCGAGGAGGGAGAGCCTGGTGAGTTCGTGCACGGATCCCGGCTTCGATGGAGGGCCCCGTGGCGCGTAGCGATACTCCTGGCCTTAGTAGGGGCAGGCCTCATCGCGTGGCATTTATGGCAGTCATCCCTGGGCCAGCCAACATCAGAACCGTTGGATCCGTCCACGTCTGTTGGCCCCGTTGCTCCGGATTCGTCAGAATCGCCGCGGCCAGCGGGGTCGGAGGCTCAAGGGAGCCTGCTTGTTCATGTAGCGGGGGCCGTGCAGAAGCCCGGTGTCGTTTCGTTGCCGCTCGGTAGTCGCGTCTTTCAAGCCATTGATGCGGCAGGAGGTGCAGCGCCAAACGCTGAACTCGGCGGGCTGAACCTTGCCGAGGTGCTCAGCGATGGAGCCAAGGTGGTCGTTCCAGTAGCGGGGGAGGCCCCGCAAGCCGCCCCGTCTGCGCCTGCCGGCAGTACTGGCACTGGCAGTTCCAGCGGCGGGGCCGCGAAGGTCAACATCAACACTGCCACCTTGGAGGAGTTGGGGACGCTGCCCAGGGTGGGGCCAGTGACCGCCCAGCGAATTCTGGACTGGCGGAAAGAGCACGGACCGTTCGCATCGGTGGACGAACTGGATGCCATTGACGGGATTGGGCCCAAGCTCATGGAGTCCCTCAAAGACCTTGTGACGGTGCAGGGTGGCTGAGTCCGTCGGAGGTCCGGAATCAGGAAAACGCATAGACCTGAGGCTCGTGCCTGTGGCGGTGGTGACGTGGTCTGCAGCGCTGGCAGGTGGCTTCGTTGATGGGGTCTGGTCCGCTGTGTTGGCGGTCGTACTGGGCTTGTTTGGCGGGGTGTTCCTCATTATGGGGCATCGCCAAAGGCCGTCCGGGGTACTGCCCAGAACAATGTTCGCGACTTTCGCCCTCGCTTGTGTCCTGGGGGCCGCTGTTGCGGTTCAATGCGCTGTCATCGCCGGCAACCGTGAGAACGGACCACTGGCCCCGGCGATGGCCGCCGATGAGGGGGTCGTCGTCCACATACTCATCACGGGCAGCCCAGCAGCGGCACCCTCACCCGGGCATTCAAGTGACAACAGGTGGGTAGTGGATGCGAGCCTGATTGGCCTCACGTCCAAGGGAAACGTGGTGCGTGGAACTGCCGACCTCGTGGTGACGGGCGGTGCTGCCTGGCAGAATGTGCGGGCGGGGCAGAGCGTCAGAACAACCGGAACGCTGAAACAGGTGCGGGAGGGGCAACCGGAGTCTGCGCTCCTGAGCGCTTCCTCGGACCCCGTTGTTACCGGCTCTGGTTTCGATATCCGACAAACAGCGGCCGACGTGCGGAAAGGGTTTGTCACCGCTGCCCGCTGGTTGCCTCCGGACGCATCCGGGCTGCTCCCTGGAATGGTGACAGGCGACACCAGTGCACTGCCGGAAAGCTTGGAAACGGCAATGAAGACCACTGGAATGACACACTTGACGGCCGTCTCGGGGGCCAATTGCAGCCTCATTCTAGGTGGCTTCATTTTATTGGCACGGTGCTTCCGGTGGGCGCGCCCGGCAGCTGGGGCTTTTGCTGCGTGTGGCCTGTTGGCGTTTGTCATCATGGTGGGGCCGGATCCAAGCGTCTTACGGGCGGCAGTAATGGGGACAGTGGGGCTGGCTGCCCTGACGGGTGGGCTGCGTGGACGGTCCTTGTCCTTCCTCTGCCTCGCCACAACCATCCTGCTGCTGCTGGACCCGGCCATGGCGGCCAACGTGGGATTTCTCCTCTCGGTTCTGGCGACGCTTGGAATTGTGCTGCTTGCGGCGCGCATTGCGTCATGGATCCCTGCCCGGGTGCCACGGTGGTTGGCTGCCGGGGTTGCCGTGCCGTTGTCTGCGCAGCTGCTGTGTGGTCCGGTGATCGTGGCACTTCAGCCACAGTTCACGACGTTCGCGCTTATTGCCAACGTGGCGGCGGGTCCTTTGGTGGCTCCGGTGACTATTTTTGGGACGATCGCCGTGCCTCTGGCCACAGCTCTGCCCTGGCTCGCGGTGGTGCCCATCGCCGTTGCGGGGATCTGCGCTGGATTGGTTGCGGGAGTGGCACGGTTTTTTTCCGGATTACCAGGAGCTGCTCTGGCGTGGGCCGAGGGGCCGGTTGGAATAGGGGCCATGGTGCTCTCCTCGGTGGTGACACTCCTGGCCGTATGGATGGCGCTGCACCCGGCGCGTGTGAGGCGACACGTCATGAGACTGCATGGCGCCATGATGGTGCTCCTCGATCGCTGGTTGGCGCCCCGGGACCGAGGGCTATCGAGGGCGGCGCCGCAAGGGTTCATGCATTCGCGTCGGAGAGGGGCCTCGTGGAGGCTGCTACGGAGCAACAGGGCCCAGCAACTACACTGCCGCCGCTGTCCTGAGCCGGGTCGGGCCGGAACCGACTGTGGCTCTACTTCGGGGTGTCAATCGCGCTGAGTACAGTACTGAATCTCCCCCAGCCTTGTTGGGCATCACTCGCTCACTGAACGCCACCCACTACCAAACATGGCAGACTTGAACCCTGCAACGAAACGTCCGGAAGGAACCACCAGTGGCTGCTGCCCAAAACACCCGGGCCAAGAGCGTCGCGGCGAACACTGTCAGTTGGCGGGATGCGGCACCGGCCGCCGTCGTCCTGATCATGGGACCGGAAGAGTACCTTGGTATCCGGGCAATGGACGGCATCCGTAGCCACGTGCGAAGCACTACCCCTGACGTCGAGCTCAGCCGGCTGAACGCGGGCTCCTACGAGTCCGGTTCGTTGGCGATGACGGTCACGCCATCCCTCTTCGGTGAGGGCAAGCTCATTGAGGTCGAGGGCCTCGAGGCCATGAATGATGCTTTTCTGGCCGATGGACTGGCCTACCTCCAGCATCCGGACCAGGACGTTGTGCTTGTCTTACGTCATGCCGGGGGAGTTCGTGGCAAGAAGCTGCTCGATGCCGTGAAGTCCGCCGGCTGGCCCGTCATTGATTGCCAACCGTTGAAGAAGGACTCTGACAAGACCGCGTTTGTCGTCTCCGAATTCAGGGCCGGTGGGCGCCGCATTGAGGGCGACGCTGTTCAGGCACTGGTGAACGCAGTTGGCGCGAACCTTTCCGAACTTGCAGCAGCGTGCAACCAACTCATCGCTGATGCCACTACTGCCGTGACGGCGGAAACCGTGGAACGCTACTACGGCGGCCGGGTCGAAGCTACGGCGTTCAAAGTGGCGGATGCTGCGATGGCTGGTAATGGGCCGGTCGCACTTTCCACGTTGAGGCATGCCCTGGCCACTGGGGTGGATCCGGTTCCCCTGGTTGCGGCGCTGGCGGCCAAGCTGCGGACGTTGGCCAAAGTTGCCGGGGCCAATGGTTCTCCAGCCACCATTGCCAAGAATCTGGGAATGCAGCCGTGGCTTGTTGAGCAGGCGCAGCGGGATGTCCGGCGATGGACTCCCGAGGGCCTGATCCGTTCCATCCAGGTCATCGCAGAAGCTGACGCGCAGGTGAAGGGTGAGTCGCGGGACCCTGTTTACGCTGTGGAGCACGCGGTGACTGTCATTGCCATGTCAGCCAGTCGACGCTGAAGCCAGCAGGCAGCGGCCTTGCCGCCGCCCATACCGCCGCTTAAACCCAAAGGCCGGCACCCGTTGGGTGCCGGCCTTTTGATCAGCTCAGTCGAACTGGAAAAACCTTAGAGTGCGTTGACCTTCTTGGAGATCGCCGACTTGCGGTTTGCAGCGTTGTTCTTGTGAATAACGCCCTTGCTGACAGCCTTGTCCAGCTTACGGCTGGCAGCAACAAGTGCAGTTCCAGCAGCATCCTTGTCAGCAGACTCAACGGCGGTGGCAACGGCGCGGATGGCCGTCTTCAGCTCCGACTTGACTGCGTTGTTACGCAGGCGAGCCTTCTCGTTGGTGAGGATGCGCTTCTTCTGGGACTTGATATTAGCCACGTATGAACTCTCTTTTTAATGCGGAAATGGTCTAGAGGGTTTTCAGGTTGGCCATCGACTGAGCGGCGTGGGGATGCCTATGGCAGCCAACCATGTGTGGCCGTCGACCTGCACGGACACACAGCTATAAAGGATAGCAGAAAGTCGGGGCTCTTACAGAACTGGGCTCTCGTCCGGCTATTGCCGTGCTTGGAGGGCGCGGGCTACCTCCCGGAATTTCGACTTTCCCAGGATGGCGCCTTCGCGCCGGATCGCACCAGGATCAAGCCGGATAATCCGAACAACGTTGATTTCGCTGGGCCTGCCTTGCCGATCCCAGGAACCGGTTCCTATATCAACGAACTCGTCAGCCCGCGCACCATTGTCATGGTCTTTGGATGTCAACATGAGGCCCAAAAGCCACTCGCGGTCCCGGCCCACCAAGAGTACCGGCCGGTCCTTACCTTGTGTGTGGTCTTCTTCGTAGGGGACCCAGCTCCAGACAATCTCGCCGGGATCAGGCTGGCCATCGGGCTTGGGGGAGTAGCTGACCTTGATCGAACCGCGAAAGTCGCCCGGGTAAGCACCTGGTTGACGTACGACGTCGGGCCGCCGGGTTTGCGTCCTGCGGTCACCTGCCGGGGTGGCTGCCTTGGTGCCGTTGCCACCAAGGGCTTTGAATGATCGCAGGATGAGTTTGCCCAAAGGGCGCAAGTCGAAAGCCATGTGACAACGCTACAGCTGCGTGGAGTTGACACCTGAGGGGCAATGTACGGCGAAGCGCCGGTTCATGGGAGACTAGAGGATCAGATGCGCGGCGTGTTCCGGCTGGCCTATGCCCGGTTCCAGGAATTGCCGTGCGAGTGTCGACAGTAAGGATCCGCGTGTCTCCCATGGCCCGCACCGCACCGGTGCCCGCCGCAACAGATCCGGCCATCATCCGGAACTTCTGCATCATTGCCCACATCGACCACGGTAAATCCACCTTGGCCGACCGCATGCTGCAGTACACCGGCGTCGTCAGCAAACGCGACATGAAAGCCCAGTATCTGGACCGCATGGATATCGAACGTGAGCGCGGCATCACCATCAAGTCCCAGGCTGTCCGCATGCCGTGGGAACTTGATGGCAACAGCTACGCACTGAACATGATCGATACTCCCGGCCACGTCGACTTCACCTATGAGGTTTCCCGCTCGCTTGCCGCTTGTGAAGGCGCTGTGCTGCTGGTTGATGCGGCCCAGGGCATTGAGGCACAAACCCTTGCCAACCTGTACCTGGCAATGGAAAACAACCTCACCATCATTCCTGTGCTGAACAAGATCGACCTCCCGGCCGCCCAGCCTGAGAAGTATGCGGCAGAGCTTGCCAACCTCATTGGCGGCGACCCCGAGGACGTCCTCAAGGTCTCCGGTAAAACCGGTGTGGGTGTTGAGGCTCTGCTGGACAAAATTGTCCGCGACCTTCCTGCGCCCGTTGGCGATCCCAATGCGCCGGCACGCGCCATGATTTTCGACTCCGTCTATGACACGTACCGCGGCGTGGTTACCTACGTCCGCGTGGTGGACGGCATGCTCCACCCCCGCGAACGCATCCAGATGATGTCCACCCGTGCAACGCACGAGCTCCTGGAGATTGGTGTCAGCTCTCCGGAGCCCACTCCTTCCAAGGGCTTGGGCGTCGGCGAGGTGGGGTACCTGATCACCGGCGTGAAGGACGTTCGTCAGTCGAAGGTTGGCGATACTGTCACCAACCTGGCCAAGCCTGCCTCGGAGTCGCTCAGCGGCTACGCCGACGCCAAGCCGATGGTCTTCTCCGGTCTCTACCCGCTGGACGGAACGGACTACCCTGTCCTCCGCGACGCCCTCGAAAAGCTGATGCTTAACGATGCCGCTCTGGTTTACGAGCCCGAGACGTCCGCAGCACTGGGCTTCGGATTCCGCGTCGGGTTCCTCGGTTTGCTGCACCTGGAAATTACCCGTGAGCGCCTCGAACGTGAGTACAACCTGGACCTGATCTCGACGGCTCCCAACGTAGAGTACGAGGTGACACTGGAGGACAAGAAGGTCATCCACGTCACGAACCCCAGCGAGTACCCCACGGGCAAGATCTCCGAGGTCCGCGAGCCCATGGTTTCCGCCACCATCCTGGCTCCCAACGAGTTTGTTGGATCCATCATGGAACTGTGCCAGAGCCGCCGTGGCCAAATGCGCGGTATGGACTACCTCTCCGAGGACCGCGTGGAGCTCCGTTACTGGATCCCTTTGGCGGAAATTGTGTTCGACTTCTTCGACCTCCTGAAGTCCAAAACCCGTGGCTACGCTTCGCTGGATTGGAAAGCAGACGGCGAGCAGGTTGCTGACCTCGTCAAGGTGGACATCCTGCTGCAGGGTGAACAAGTGGATGCCTTCAGTGCCATCACCCACCGCGACAAGGCCTACGCCTACGGCGTGATGATGACCGGCAAGCTCCGTGAGCTCATCCCGAGGCAGCAGTTCGAGGTGCCCATCCAGGCAGCCATCGGATCGCGCATCATTGCCCGTGAGAGCATCCGGGCCATCCGCAAGGACGTTCTTGCCAAGTGCTACGGGGGTGACATCACCCGTAAGCGCAAACTGCTGGAAAAGCAGAAGGAAGGCAAGAAGCGCATGAAGATGGTGGGTCGCGTGGAGGTTCCCCAGGAAGCATTCATCGCAGCCCTGACCACCGACGAGTCCAAGGACAAGGCCAAGAAGTAAATGCCCAGCGTCCTACCTTTGGGCGATCCGGCACCTGCGGACGGAGTACTTCCCCCGCAGGTGCTGGACGGCGTGGAGCACCGTAACTTCGGGCTCTACGTCCATATCCCGTTTTGTGCCGTTCGGTGCGGCTACTGTGACTTCAATACCTACACGGCGACCGAGCTTGGCGGCGGGGCCTCCCAGGATGCCTACGCCACAACCGCGGTGTCCGAGCTCGACTTTGCGGCGCTGGCATTGGATGCCTCCGGGCTGCCCCGACGGCGCATGAGTACAGTCTTCTTTGGAGGCGGTACGCCCACGCTCCTCCCCGCGGAAGACCTGGCACGAATCCTGCGGGCCGCCGTGGACCACTGGGGACTTGAGCCCGGCGCCGAGGTCACCACCGAAGCCAATCCCGATTCCGTCACCCCCGAGTCCCTGAAAGTGCTGGCTGACGCCGGATTCACCAGGGTTTCCTTCGGCATGCAATCGGCCGTCCCGCACGTTCTGAAGGTCTTGGACCGCACCCACACCCCCAGTCGAGTGCCGCTTGTGGTCCAGTGGGCCCGTGAGGCCGGACTCGCGGTGAGCCTGGACCTCATTTACGGTACGCCGGGGGAGTCCATGGCGGACTGGCGGTTATCCCTTGAGACAGCACTGTCCTACGAGCCCGATCACATCAGCGCCTACGCATTGATCGTGGAAGATGGCACCAAGCTGGCGGCCCAGATCCGCCGCGGTGAAGTGCCCGGAATTGACGACGACGATCACGCGGCCAAATACGAATTGGCCGATTCGTTGATCTCCGAAGCTGGTTTGAACTGGTACGAGGTCAGCAACTGGTCCCGGACATCCGATCAAGCGTGCCGGCACAATCTGGCCTACTGGCGGGGCGATGACTGGTGGGGCGTCGGCCCCGGTGCGCACTCCCACGTAGGAGGTGTCCGGTGGTGGAACGTCAAGCACCCCACAGCGTACGCAGGACGGTTGGGCGCAGGAAGCTCACCGGCGGCGGGCCGGGAAACCCTGGACGCCGAAACCCGGGAAGTCGAGCGCATCATGCTGGAAGCACGGCTCGGTACAGGCCTTGAAGTGGATGCTTTGGACGCGGTTGGCCGCCATGCAATGGCAGGGCTGATCGCCGACCAACTGGTTGATCCTGCGCAGGCGTTCAAAGGCCGGCTGATCCTTACGCTGAAGGGCCGGCTGCTGGCTGACGCCGTAGTCCGGAGGATTCTCCCCGACTAACCACACGTCCGCTTGAAAAGCGGGGGGAGGTTTACTTGATCCAGCGCAGGTTGAGCTTGTAGCGGTGCGGCTGGCCGTGGTTGACGCGGATTCCGGCCGAGACGGAGAAGCATGTCAGTGCTACCCAGATGCCAGTGGCGATCACGGCAAAGACGTTGCCTACTACCGGCAGCAGAACCAGGATGTTGGCCAGAACCGCAGCGATGGTGGGAGGCAGCGTAAAGTTCAGTGCTTCCTTGGATTCCTGTGCCGTGAAAGGTCCGCGGTCACGGAAGATCAAGTAGATCAGGAGTGATGGCAGGCATCCCAGAATGCCGCCAAAGTGTGCCAAGGTAGCCCACTGCCTGTCCTCGCTGGCGGTCAGTGGCAGCGCATTTGCAGGCGCGCCATGGTACTGGGGCTGGCCTGCGGCGCTGCCCGGTTCTTCAGGAGCGTTCTCTGCCACGGTGTGTTCCCTTTGCTGTAAAGATGGTGCGGTGTTGCTGTCCCAGAATACCGGCCCAGGCAGGCTTCCCGGGACAAGCGCCACGATGACACGTCAGTTGCTGCTGCTTTGAGGGCAATGGTCAGGGAACTGTGAGGAAATCGATGACTTCCTCCACGCGGCCCAGCAGCGAAGCTTCGAGGTCGGCGTAGCTGCGAACCGCTCCGAGAAGCCGTTGCCAGCCCAGTCCTATGTCCTCCGCGGTCTCGTGGGGCCACCCGAAGGCGGTGAGAATCCCGGTCTTCCAGTCGGTGCCGCGGGGCACGGACGGCCAAGCCTCAATTCCCAGGACTTTGGGCCTGATGGCCTGCCAGACATCGATATAGGGGTGTCCGACGATCAGGACATTTCCCGCGGCTCCAGGCACAGTCATGGCATCAGCTGCGATGCGGGACTCTTTGGAGCCGGCCACGAGGTGGTCCACCAGGATGCCGAGGCGCCGGCCGGGACCGGGGTTGAAGGCGGATATTACCGACTTGAGGTCATCGACTCCGTGCAGGGGCTCCACCACAATGCCCTCGACGCGGAGATCGTCGCCCCAGACTTTCTCGACGAGTTCGGCGTCGTGTTTTCCTTCCACCCAAATGCGGCTGGCTTTGGCCACCTGGGCGCGTTGTCCTTGAACCTTCACCGAACCTGATGCCGTGCGCCCCGCCTGAACGGCCGGCGTCGGTTGCCGTGGGGCCGGGGGCATCAACCGGATGGGCTGCCCCTCGAGCAGGAAGCCAAATCCGAGTTGGAACGACTTCGTCTTCCCCCGTCTGTCCTCAAGGGACACAATGTGCATGCCGCCGGTTTTCTCGACCCGGGTGACTTCGCCCACCCAGCCTGACTGGACGTCTTCGAGGACCATCCCGCGTTGGACGGCAACCTCCGGCAGTTGCCGTTTGGCCGGAGCTGACAGATCCTGCGGACCCCACGTGTCGAAAGCCAAGGAGTTCCTACCTTTGTGCTGGGTTGTATAGTGCAGTGCTGATTTGCGCTGGGTTGGGACGGGAAAGTTCAATGCTAGCAACGGGGTGGCTCATACTAGACTGGTTAGCACTTGGGCATGTTGAGTGCTAAGTGGACCCGGTCCCAGAGACCACGGCAGTCGTCAGGAGGTGGAGCAATGAGTGAGCCGCGCAAGTTGGAAGTGCTGCGTGCCATCGTTGAAGATTACGTGCATTCTCGGGAGCCTGTTGGATCGAAGGCCCTTGTTGAACGGCACCATCTCGGTGTTTCAAGCGCCACCATCCGTAACGACATGGCCGTTTTGGAAGAAGAAGGCCTCATTGCAGCGCCGCACACCAGTGCCGGTCGTATTCCCACCGACAAGGGCTATCGCCTGTTCGTCGATCGCATCTCCCAGGTCAAGCCCCTTTCGGCCGCCGAGCGGCGGGCCATCCATTCGTTGCTTGAAGGCCCTGATGATGTCGACGACATCCTGGAGCGCACCGTAAGGCTCCTGTCGCAACTGACCAACCAGGTCGCCGTCGTGCAGTATCCACACTCGAACCGCGCTCTGGTACGGCACGTTGAGTTCGTCCTGTTGGCGCCACAACAGGTTTTGGTGGTGCTGATTGCCGATACCGGCAGCGTCGGCCAGAAGGTCATCGATGCTGGTTCGGACGTGGGCGACGACGCTTTGATGCGACTGAGATCCCGCTTCCTGGGCAGCATCGCAGGGACACAACTGGCCCTGTTGCCGCAGGTGCTTCCATCGGTGATTGCCCTGTGCCCGCCGGAGCTTCGGGGACTGGCCCACACATTGGCCAACGGGCTGCAGGCCCTGAGTGACAACAGCCGCGAAGAACGCATCCTCATGGCCGGTACGGCCAACCTCGCCAGGTCCAACGTGGACTTCCCCTTGAGCATTGGCCCGGTGCTGGAAGCTCTTGAGGAACAAGTTGTCATGCTCCGGTTGTTATCAGACATGGGGGATGACCCCCGTGGCGTCACCGTGAGTATCGGCCGGGAAAATCCCTACGACGGATTGGCAGAAGCTTCCGTTGTCGCCACCGGGTACGGCTCCGGCGCCAAGGTGGGGATTCTGGGGCCAACCCGCATGGATTATCCAACGACCATGGCCGCAGTCCGGGCCGTGGCCCGTTACCTTTCACGCATTCTTGGCGGCTGAAGGCCGTCCCGAAGAAACATCCGCAGTACAACAAGGAAGAGATACCGACTTTGAGCAGCCACTATGACGTTTTGGGAGTCTCGCCGGAAGCCACCGGGGAAGAGATCAAAAAGGCGTACCGCAAGTTGGCGCGGAAACTCCACCCGGACGTAAACCCAGGTGAGGATGTCGCGGAACAGTTCAAGGCCGTGACCCATGCTTATGAGGTCCTGTCCGATCCCCAGAAGCGCCGCGTCTACGATGCCACCGGCAACGAGAATGGAACGGACAACGGGTTTGGTGGCGGATATTCCGGCCAGGGCTTCGCGTTCCAGGACATTTTCGATACGTTCTTTGGTGGTGGCGGCGGTCATGGTGGGCCGGCCTCCCGTGTGCGACGCGGCCAGGACGCACTCATCAGCGTCCGCATCGACCTTAAGGACGCCGTTTTCGGTGTCAACAAGAAGCTTGAAGTGGACACGGCCGTGACCTGCCCCACCTGTGACGGCAGCTGCTGCCGCCCGGGCACCCATCCGGAACGTTGTGACATCTGTGGTGGCAGTGGCCAGGTCCAGCGGGCTGTCCGCTCCATCCTCGGCCAAGTTATGACTGCCGCCCCTTGCGGTTCCTGTGAGGGCTTCGGCACGGTCATCAAGGACCCCTGCAATGAGTGCAACGGCCAAGGCCGCATCCGCAGCCGCCGTTCGCTGACCATCAAGGTTCCTGCCGGTGTTGCCACCGGTACTCGCATCCAGTTGTCCGGCCAGGGTGAAGCAGGGCCCGCAGGCGGCCCGTCCGGCGACCTCTACGTGGAGATCCGTGTCAACAACGATTCCATGTTCATACGCGAAGGCGACGACCTCCACGCCACCCTCAGCGTGCCCATGACGGCCGCGGCGCTGGGTACGGAGTTGCAGCTGGATACCTTCGACGGCGCACAGGACATTGACGTGAAGGCCGGAACCCAGTCAGGCGAGATCATCACCCTCCGGGGCCTGGGTGTCACGCACCTGCGTGGTTACGGCCGCGGCGACCTCAAGGTACACCTCCACGTTGAAACGCCGAGCAAGCTGGATCCGGCGCAGGAAGAATTGTTGCAGCAGCTCGCCAAGCTTCGCGGGGAGCAGTTCACCGAAGGAAAGCTCGTGGCCAGCGGCGGGATGTTCGCCAAGCTTCGGGACAAGCTCGGTAACCTGTAGCGGTGAGCAACCCCGTTTTCTTCACCTCGGCCGGCAGCCTTGGCGATGTCGGCGCCGGCGGTACCTTCGTGCTGGAAGGTCCGGAAGCGCGGCACGCGGTTACGGTCAAGCGACTTGTGGTGGGAGAGCCAGTCGACATAGCCGATGGGGCCGGCGCGCGGTTGACCGGCACGGTCGCCGAGGCCGGGCCCGCGGGCCTGATTGTCACTGCCTCCGACGTTGTCTTTGAAGACCTGCCGGACGTCCGCTTGGTGCTGGTCCAGGCCCTGGCCAAGGGCGACCGTGACGAACTTGCCATCGAGACAGCCACGGAACTCGGAATTGATGCTGTGCTTCCGTGGCAGTCGGAGCGTTCCATTGTTCGATGGAAGGGCGATCGCGCCGCAAAGGCCCACGCCAAGTGGGAGTCCGTGGTCACCGCTGCCGCCAAGCAGGCCCGGCGGGCGTGGATTCCTGAGGTGAGGTCCATGGTGGACACTGGGTCCTTGGCGAACGCTGTTGCCCAGGCTGACCTTGCCATCATCCTGCATGAAGACGCGAAGAATCCCTTGCGGACCGTCCTTGAGGAGTTGGCGGCAACCAACGCCAGCGCTCCCCGCGAGGTGCTGCTGATTGTGGGCCCCGAAGGCGGGATCTCACCCCGCGAAGTAACGCGGCTTAGTGATGCCGGCGCCGTAACGGCACTCTTGGGGCACCATGTCTTGAGGTCCTCGACGGCGGGACCGGCCGCCGTCGTTCTTGCCAGCGACATCCTGGGACGCTGGTAGGAGCGGCCTTGGGCCGCATCCGGCCCCGGGCAGCTACCCGACCCTGAACAGGCGGGTGTCGGTGCTGGTCGCGATGGCGTTGCCCGCGTTGTCTACTTGGGAGACGCGTACCTCGTACTGGCCGGCTTTCAACGTGGCGCCAAAGGTGAACAGGCCATACTGCCCGGGTTCGCCGGTGGCTTGCGTTTGGCCCGTGAGAAGGCTGGCCTTTTCGCCCTTGCCGTTGTCCTGCAGGACCTGCCAGGCGATGGGCTTGGAGCTGTCAGTGCTTCGACCGTTGAACTTGACCAGTCCGGTGGGCAGGGTGGTGTCTTCCTGCGGATCGATGATCCAGAGCGGGGCAACCAGGGAAGCGTCGCGCGTCATTGGTTCCCCCAGCTGCACTTGCCCGAACGCCATATAGTCCTTGTGGCCATCGACCAGGATGACTACTTGGATCTGCTGGCCTGAATTGATGAGCCCTGAGGACGAGGCTGCGGCGGTCGCCGTGTAGACGAGTTGCTGCACTGCCCGCTGCGCCATGCCGGCGTCCAGGTTCGAGTTGAAAGCATCGCGGGAAATATCGACTGTGATGACGTTTTTGCCCGAAATGGAGGTGGCCAGGCTGGCGGGTTCCTGCCAAGGTGTGAAGAAGTCATGATCCAACGGCTTTTCCGCCATCATGATCCTCAGCGCTGTGGTCACAGGATTTCCGTCGCCGGAGATATCCCTGAACTCGCGGTAGAGGTAGACCTCTTCCTTGCTCCGTCCAATCCAGTAGACCGGGATCTTGGTGGAGGCCTGGGTGGTTTCGAGCGGGGCGTTGCTGGCCGGGGCTTCCTGGACGGTCAGCGGCGGCGGAGTGGAGGTGGCCTGGGTGCCACCGCCGTTGGCGATGCAACCGGTCAGGAGGAGGACAGCGAGCATCGCAGGCACGGCAACAGCGGACTTGGTCCGCTTGTTCGCGCCATGAACGTTGCTGGCTGTTTTCTTGATGGTTTTCCTGTCCTGCCCTGCATGGTTTGGCAGCCATTTGTTGGCTGGCGTGCGGGGTTCAGTTTCCACCCGCTATGCCAGCTTGGCACATCGTCGACGGCGGTCGGCCGGGTTTCCGGGGGAGGCCGCCAACTGAAACATGATTGATACCGGCTTGATGCCGAGTTGAGACAAAATGTCCGTACCGGCCCCGGGTGCCCAACGAGGCTGCCGGGAGAGGTCCATCAAAGGCCGGGCTGGCGTAGGATTGAAGACATTCCGGCATGAACGCGGGCAGTCTAAGTCCGCAGCTAATGTCGAATCGATGGCGTTATTATCGACCAACCGGAGGAGAAAAGGCCTGAGGGCCAGCACTATGAGTGAATCTTTGAACGGGCGGCTCAGGACCGGAAACGGCAACCAGCCGCCCAACGAGTTCCCGCACACTTTACCGGGCACGCGCACGGAAGTCGTCACCTTCGACAACTCCGACCAGATGGTTCACTCGCTGGGCAGTCATGACGAGGCCTTGAGGTACATCGAGGAACAGTTCCAGGACGTCAACTTCCATGTCCGCGGCAACGAGCTCTCCATGACCGGGCCATCCACCGTCATCCCCCGCGTCATGCGCCTCCTCGAGGAAGTCCGCGGGTTGGTGGCAAAGGGGACTGTGGTGACGCCGGACGTCCTCCAGCAGCTGGTCTCCCTGCTCAGGGCCCAGTCGGTGCAGAATCCTGCTGATGTGCTGACCCACAACATCCTGTCCAGCCGTGGCAAGACCATCCGTCCGAAGACACTTAACCAGAAGAACTACGTGGATGCCATCGACGCAAACACGGTGATTTTCGGTATCGGTCCAGCTGGCACGGGCAAGACCTACCTGGCCATGGCCAAGGCCGTGCAGGCACTGCAGATGAAGGAAGTCAGCAGGATTATCCTGACGCGGCCTGCTGTGGAGGCAGGGGAGCGGCTGGGGTTCCTGCCCGGTACATTGAGCGACAAGATCGATCCGTACCTTCGACCGCTCTATGACGCCCTCCACGACATGATGGATCCGGAATCCATCCCACGGCTGATGGCTGCGGGCACCATTGAGGTGGCGCCTTTGGCATACATGCGCGGACGCACACTCAATGACGCCTTCATCATTCTTGATGAAGCGCAGAACACCACACCCGAACAGATGAAGATGTTCCTGACCCGCCTCGGCTTTGGTTCAAAAATGGTGGTCACCGGCGACGTCACCCAGATCGACCTTCCGCTGGGCGCGACGTCGGGCCTTCGGATTGTCCGGGAAATCCTGACCGGCATAGACGACGTCAATTTCTCCATTCTTGAGGCGGCCGACGTCGTTCGGCATCGCCTGGTGGCCGACATCGTATCCGCCTACAGCACCTGGGATGACGCGCATCGCAAAGACGCATCAGGCACACATTACAAACGTGGAGAACGTCAATGAGCATTGAAGTCAACAACGAGTCCGGTGTGGCGGTGGACGAAGCCCAGCTGGTGACGTTGTCCCGCTTCATCTTCGAACGGCTCTACATCCATCCGCAGGCGGAGCTTTCCATTCTCCTGGTCGATGAACCCGCCATGGAGAAGCTCCACATCGAACTGATGGATGAGCCCGGGGCCACTGACGTCCTGTCTGTTCCCATGGACGAGCTCACGCCAGGCACCCCGGACAAGCCAACCCCGCAGGGAATGCTGGGCGACATCGCCATCTGCCCCCAGGTAGCCGAAGTGCAGGCCCGCAACGCAGGTCACCCCACCCAGGATGAGATGCTGCTCCTGACAACCCATGGCATCCTCCACCTTCTGGGATTCGACCACGCCGAACCCGAGGAAAAAGAAGAGATGTTCGGTTTGCAGCGCGAACTGCTGTCTGAATTCCTGGGCAAGGATGCCCCCATGGAGACCATGCAGTGACCTGGATCATCCTGGTCGGCATGGCGCTGGTTTTCCTCAGCTTTGTCGCCTTGTTGACGGCTGCTGAGGCCGCGTTCAATTTCCTTCCCCGGCATGAGGCCGAACAATCCATTGTCCGCAGCAAGGGCAAAGCCCTGAGCGGGATCCTCAAAGCTCCCATTGCCCACATGCGCGCCCTGCGTTTCTGGCGTGTGTGGTTCGAGATGGCCGCTGCAGTAGCTGTGGCGGTGGTGCTGCACAGTGTGCTCGACAACGTCTGGCTCGCCGGGCTTGCTGCTACAGGCATCATGGCCGTCATCGGATTCGTCCTGGTGGGGGTGTCGCCGCGGCAGCTGGGGAGGGCGCATTCCGGCCCCGTTGTTCGCTTCACGGCTCCGCTGATCCGCTTCCTCTGCTGGGTTCTCGGCCCCATCCCCGGGTGGCTCGTGGCCCTTGGCCAGGCAGTGGCTCCTGGCGCCCCCAGCGGTGATGACGCATTCGTCAGCGAGGAAGAGTTCCGGGAATTCGTGGACCGCGCCGCCGAGTCGGACATGATCGAGGACAATGAGGCTGAACTCATCCATTCGGTCTTCGACTTCGGCGACACGTTGGTTCGTTCCGTGATGGTTCCCCGCACAGACATTGTCAGCATCGGTACCGGCTCGGACCTCGAGACGGCCATGGGCCTCTTCTTGCGGTCGGGCTATTCCAGGATTCCGGTCATCGGGGAGAACACGGACCAGATCCGTGGAATCCTTTATTTGAAGGATGTCGCCGCCGCCATGCATCGAGGGGAACCCGGACTGCAGGCACACGACGTCGACTCCCTCGCCCGGGACGTCCGGTACGTCCCTGAATCCAAGCTCGTAAGTGACCTTCTCAGGGAACTGCAGCAGGAATCCACCCACGTGGCGATCGTGATCGATGAGTACGGTGGTACTGCCGGACTGGTGACCCTTGAGGACCTGATCGAGGAGATCGTGGGCGAGATCGTGGATGAATACGATGCCGCCGCAGAAGAAGCAGTGGACCTTGGCGACGGCACTTTCCGGGTCAGCGCCCGTATGAGCATCGACGACCTCGGTGAATTGTTCGACATTGACCTCGACGACGACGAGGTGGACACCGTGGGCGGCCTCCTCGCGAAGGCCCTGGGACAGGTCCCGATTGTCGGCAGCTCAGTTGACGTGGATGGAATATCACTCAGGGCGGATAGGCTTGAGGGTCGCCGAAACAGGGTCAGCCACATCATTGCGGCAGCCATGCCAAAGGAAGACACTGACTTTGAAGACCTACTCGATGACGCCGACTCAACGCAACAGGGAGTTCCACGTGAGCAAGCAAAATAAGAAATTCGATGCCGATAATGACTTCGGTGGCTTCCACGCAGGCTTCTCTGTGCTGGTGGGTCGGCCCAATGCGGGCAAGTCGACACTGACCAATGCCTTGGTTGGCCAGAAGGTGGCCATCACCTCGGCCAAGCCGCAGACCACGCGGCACACGATCCGTGGCATCGTCCACCGCGAGGATGCGCAACTGATCCTCGTGGACACTCCTGGTTTGCACAGGCCGCGTACGTTGCTGGGTAAGCGGCTCAATGATCTCGTAGCCGATACCTTGTCCGAAGTGGACGCCATTGGATTCTGCTTGCCGGCGAACGAGAAGATCGGCCCCGGCGACAAATACATCGCAGCTCAACTGGCGGCCGTGGGTAGAAAGCCGATCATTGCCCTCGTGACCAAAACCGACCTTGTTGACCGCCAGGCCCTGACCGAGCAATTGCTCGCTGTCGCTGCCTTGGGACGCGATGTCCTGGGCGAGCAGGGCTGGGCCGACATCGTCCCCGTTTCAGCGGCCGACGGCTTCCAGGTCTCCACTGTCGCGGACGTATTGATAAGCCACATGCCGTCCTCGCCCCCGCTGTACCCGGACGGTGAACTGACGGACGAGCCCGAGGCCGTCATGATTGCGGAACTTATCCGGGAGGCTGCCCTGGAAGGTGTCCGCGACGAACTTCCCCACTCGCTGGCCGTGGTGGTCGAAGAAATCGTTCCCCGTGAAGGTCGAACCGAGGACAACCCTCTCCTGGACGTTCGGGTCAACCTTTATGTCGAGCGACCCTCACAGAAGGCCATCATCATCGGCAAGGGTGGAAGCCGGCTGCGTGAAGTCGGTACCAACGCACGGAAGGGCATCGAGACCCTCCTGGGCACTCGAATCTACCTGGATCTGCACGTCAAGGTGGCCAAGGACTGGCAGCGGGATCCCAAACAATTGGTCAAACTCGGGTTCTAACGGGCAAGACACGTCCCGGCATCGTAGAGGTGCGATAAGGAACTTCCCAGATTCGGCAACTATGATGGCGGGAATCCACGTGTTTGAGGAAAGGTAAACCGAATAGTGCGACGTCGTGACGCCCGCCCGCAGGGCACCGGCACCGCTGGCCCCGTTGCGGGTCGCCATGGAGAGGATGCCGACGGCACTCCCCGCCACATGAAGGCACGCAAGGGACTCCCGCTGTGGCTGAAGATTGTTACCGGCGTTGTCTCCGTTGCCCTGGTTGCAGGCGTTGCCTTTGCCGCCTTTTGGTTCATCCGGCTGCAAAACAACATCACCAAGGCTCCGTTGAGTGCAGGGGAGAACCGTGACAGCGGTGAAGCCCTGGCCAATGACAAGTCCGACCGCCTGCAAATCCTCATCCTTGGTTCTGACACCCGTGACGGAAAAAACTCGGACTACGGCAGCACGGAAGACTCCACTGGCTACGGTCATTCGGACGTCATGATGCTGCTGGATATTTCCGCAGACAACAAGCGTGTGAGTGTCATGAGCTTCCCGCGTGACCTGCTGGTGGACGTGCCGCAATGCACCGACCGGACCAACAACCAGACGTTCCCCGCCCGCAGCGGTGTCATGATCAACGAGGCCATGGCTGAGGCGGGTATTGGCTGCGCTGTCGACACTGTCAACAAATTGACCGGCCTGGAAATCGACCACTTCATGATGGCGGACTTCAACGCCGTCAAGGAGTTGTCACACGCTGTTGGCGGCGTAAACGTGTGTGTCAGTGATCCCGTCTTTGACCCGGACTCCCGTCTTCGCCTGCCCAAGGGTGATTCCCTGGTTGAAGGCGAACAAGCCTTGGCCTTCCTGCGGACGCGCCATGCATTCGGTGATGGCGGCGATCTCGGCCGCATCAAGGGACAACAGGCTTTCCTCTCGTCCCTGACCAGGAAGCTCAAAGACGAAGGAACGTTGGGCAACCCACAGAGGCTCCTGCAGATCGCCGACGTCGTCACCCAGAACCTCACCGTTGATGAGGGCCTGGCATCCGTTCCATCGCTGTTGACCATCGGCGGGCGATTGAAGGACATTGACGTTTCCAAGGTGGCGTTCGTGGCCGTTCCTACCCAGGCAGCAGCAGTGGATCCGAACAGGCTGGAGCTTGTGGAACCCCAGTCCTCACAGCTTTTTGCAGCTTTGCGGGCAGACCTTGACCTGACCACACCTGGGGCGACGTCGTCGCCTGGTGCCACTGAAAGTCCCGCACCCCAGCCCACAGCATCGACTCCTGCGGTCCCCGCCTACGACAAAGCGATCCAGCCGGTGGCAGTCGCGAATGGGAGCGGAGTAGCAGCGCGGGCCCAAGAGATCATGACGGTTCTGACAGGCGGTGGCTTCACCCAGGCGGTTTCGTATTTGGCGAACCCTGTTGACCAGACAGTGATCTACTACGGGGCCGGCTTCGCCGACGTCGCTGCGGACGTCGCTGCGCTCTACGGTATTCCGGCGGCCCAGGTGCAGCAGGCTCCCGGCGTGGCGGGTGTTCAGCTGTATGTTGGTACTGATTTTGGCACCGGCACTTCCTACGGAGCCACCTCTGTGCCCTCGGACGTCGTCAACCAGACCGCCAAAGACGCCGTCTGCCAACAAGTGAATCCGTTGTACATCGACCAATAGTCGGTACCTAGACCAGCAGCGGGCTGCGAGGCAGCCATGCACGGAAGAGGCCGGGCCAGTTCTTCATGAACTGACCCGGCCTCATCTTTCCGGTACTACCAGATGCTGACGCGGTCTCCGGATTCCATCCACATTCCATCCGCTGCGCTGATAGCAAATGCTTCATGGAAAGCATCAAGGTTGCGGGCAATGGCGTTGGTGCGGAACTCGTTGGGGGAGTGCGGATCGGTGGCCAGCCGTCGGATCGCCTCTTCGCGGCGGATCACTTGGCGCCAGCCTGCTGCCCACGACATAAAGAAGCGTTGCTGGCCAGTGAATCCGTCGATCTTCTCAGGCTCAGCGCCATCCAGACTGAGAAGGTAGGCCTTGTAGGCGATGGTCAGGCCGCCGAGGTCGCCGATGTTCTCGCCGAGGGTGAGTTTGCCGTTCACCTTGTGGTCGGGCGCCGCGTAGGGGGAGAGGGCGTCGTATTGTGCCACCAACTTGGCCGTGAGGGTTTCGAACGCGGTCCGGTCCTCTTCAGTCCACCAGTTGCGCAATGCCCCGCTTCCGTCGAACTGCGATCCTTGGTCGTCGAAGCCGTGGCCGATCTCGTGGCCGATGACGGCACCGATTCCGCCATAATTCACAGCGTCATCAGCATCTGCAGTGAAGAAGGGTGGCTGGAGAATTGCGGCCGGAAAGACGATCTCATTCAGCATGGGGTGATAGTAGGCATTGACCGTCTGGGGTGTCATGAGCCATTTGTTGAGGTCAACCGGTTTGCCGATCTCGTCCAGGTGACGATCGACATCAGCGTCATGCGCGCGCTCCACGTTGCCCAACAGATCTGATGGATCGATGTCCACGGCGGAGTAGTCGATCCATTTTCCCGGGAAGCCAATCTTGGGGCGGAAGGCCTCCAGCTTCTTGAGCGCTTCCTTCTTGGTTTCCTCACCCATCCACTCCAGGGAGGAGATGCTGTCACGGTATGCCTCGATCAGATTGGCGACGAGCGTCTCCATCCTTTCTTTGTGGCCCGCGGGGAAGTGTCGCTCCACGTAGATTTGTCCGACGGCTTCGCCAAGTGCCGCTTCGACAACGGCAACTCCACGCTTCCAGCGCTCCTTGTTCTGTGGCGTGCCGCTGAGTGTAGTGCCGTAGAAATCGAAGTTGGTGGTCACGAAATCAGACGAGAGGTACGGGGCAGCAGAGCTCAGGACCCTGAGTGTCAACCATTCCTTCCACGTTCCCAACGGCTCGGACTCCAGCAGGCCTGCAGCGCCGGCGAAGAAGTCCGGGGTGCTGACCACGATCTCGTTTCGCTTTGCAGGGTCCACGCGGGCGGCCTGGAACCAGGTGTCCAGCAGGGGGAACAGCTCCGATGCTTCCTCTGCCGACTTGAGGTTGTAGGTCTTCTGGGGATTCCGCAGCGTGACGTTGTCCCAGTGGTGCGCAGCCAAAGCAGTTTCGAGAGCGACGATGCGCGTTGAAGCTGCTTCGGCGTCCTGGATGCCGGCGAGGGCGAGCAGCTTGGCAATGTACTGGCTGTAGGCCGTCACGGTGCCGGCAAACTTTTCTTCCCTGTAGTAGGACTCGTCCGGTAGTCCAAGTCCGCCCTGCCCGATGTACAGGAGGATGCGCTCGGGGTTACCGGCATCAGGGGCCGGATAGATGGAGAAGAGCCCGGACACATCGGAGCGGAACAGGCGGCCGATCAGGGCGGCCAGTTCCTGGGTTGATCCCACCGCGTGGACTTCCTCGAGCCGGCCTCGTATGGGGTCGGCTCCTTTGGCCTCTGCTGCGGCCTCATCCATGAAGCTCGCGTAGAGTCCACCTACCTGCTGCTCGACGCCGGTTGCCGACTCTCCTTTGCCTGCAGCTTCTTCGATAATCGCTTTGACGGCCAACTCCGCTCCGTCCCGCAAAGCGGTGAACGTGCCTTCCAGCGGCCTGTCGTCAGGAATGGTTGTGCTGTTGAGCCACGCGCCGTTGACGTGTTGGTAGAGGTCGTCCTGGGGCCGGACGCTGTGATCGATGTTCGAAAGAGTGATCCCCGACTGTGGCACTGTGGCTCCTTGTGTGGACGCAGCAGCCGGCGTTGCCACCGTCGCTGCGTCTGCATAGTGGACGTTGCATGAGGTGTTGCACTGTCATCATACGCATCGTGTTACTGTGATTTTGTGCGTACGGCGATGCTTCTTCTTAGCTGCCGCGGCGGGGCCTGAAAGCTATCTGAAGCTGGGCCATCCTCGCCGCGGAGTTCCGTTGTGTCCGGCTAAGCTTTCATTTAGTTCTTAGAGAAAAGGCCACACGTCATGCGTAATGCACAAAAGCCCTCCGGTATGCCGATTCACCGCTACCTGCCGTTCCAGGACCAGATCACCGTAGAAGTTCCTGACCGCACGTGGCCGGACAAGGTCATCACCAAGGCCCCGCGTTGGTGCGCGGTTGACCTGCGCGATGGAAACCAGGCCCTGATCGACCCCATGAGCCCGGCACGTAAGCTGAAGATGTTCCAGTTGCTCGTGAAAATGGGGTACAAGGAAATTGAAGTCGGATTCCCTTCGGCATCCCAGACCGACTTCGACTTCGTCCGCCAGCTCATTGAGGGCGGCCACATCCCTGACGACGTCAGCATCCAGGTCCTGACCCAGGCACGTGAGCACCTGATCGAGCGAACGTACGAGTCCCTGGTGGGTGCCAAGCAGGCGATCGTCCACCTGTACAACTCCACCTCTGTGTTGCAAAGGCGTGTGGTCTTCAACCAGGACGAAGACGGAATCCTGGATATCGCGTTGCAGGGTGCCCGCCTGTGCAAGAAGTACGAAGAGACACTCGAAGATACCCACATCACCTATGAATACTCGCCGGAGTCCTTCACGGGAACCGAGCTCGAGTACGCGGCCCGCGTCTGCAACGCCATTGCCGATGTCTTTGAGGCATCTGCCGACAACCAGGTCATCATCAACCTGCCGGCCACTGTGGAGATGGCAACCCCGAACGTCTACGCCGACTCCATCGAGTGGATGCACCGTAACCTGCACCCCCGCGAGGGCATCATCATTTCCCTGCACCCACACAACGACCGCGGCACGGGCGTGGCTGCTGCCGAACTCGGTTACCTGGCCGGTGCTGACCGGATTGAAGGTTGCTTGTTCGGCAACGGAGAGCGCACCGGCAATGTGGACCTCGTAACGCTGGGGTTGAACATGTTCGTGCAGGGCGTGGACCCCATGATCGACTTCTCCGATATCGATGAAGTCCGCCGCACGGTGGAGTACTGCAACCAGTTGCCGGTTCCGGAGCGTTCGCCGTACGGTGGCGACCTCGTTTTCACGGCGTTTTCCGGTTCGCACCAGGACGCCATCAAGAAGGGTTTCGAAGCCCTGGAAAAGGACGCTGCTGCGGCCGGCACCTCGGTGGACGACTTCACCTGGCAGGTTCCTTACCTGCCCGTCGATCCAAAGGACCTCGGCCGCAGCTATGAAGCCGTGATCCGGGTCAACTCGCAATCAGGCAAGGGCGGGGTTGCCTACCTGCTGAAGAACGAGCACAATTTGGACCTGCCCCGCCGGGCACAGATTGAGTTTTCCGGAGTCATCCAGCGTCGCACCGACGCTGTGGGCGGCGAGGTCAGCGGTGCCCAGCTGTGGCAGGTCTTCCAGGATGAGTACCTGCCGTCCGACGAAGAGCAGGCACAGTGGGGTCGCTACGCGCTGGGCAGTGTAAGCACTGAGACTGACGAGTCCGGCGCCATGACCATGAATGCCAACCTGCGGATCGACGGCGTGGAGGTTCGGCGGACCGGGCACGGCAACGGTCCCATCGCTGCACTGTTGGACATCCTGCACCACGACGGCGTTGACGTCCGTGTGCTTGATTACAGCGAGCATGCCCTGTCCGAGGGCGGCAGTGCCAGCGCTGCAGCCTACGTTGAATGTGCCGTCGGCGAGCGGGTCCTGTGGGGCGTGGGGATTGACCCCAGCACCACCACATCATCCCTCAAGGCCCTGATTTCGGCCGTGAACCGTGCCGTGCGGGACGCCCGGGCCTAAGGTATCTGCCGTGTGGTGACGGGAAATACCGTCACCACACGGTCCGGCGGTCACCGCGCGGTCCAGTCATAGTGCGAAGATTAGTTGTGGCCAATCCGTCGTTTGCAGCACGGTCCTACAGGGACGATGCCGTGGTGCTCCGTACCCACAAGCTGGGCGAAGCGGATCGCATCATCACTCTCTTGACCAAGCACCACGGTCAAGTTCGGGCCGTCGCCAAGGGCGTGCGCAGGACCAGCAGCCGTTTCGGCGCTCGTCTGGAGCCGTTCATGGTGGCGGATTTGCAGCTTGTATCCGGGCGGACGCTGGACATCGTGACACAGGCTGTGGCCAAGGGCGCCTATGGAAGCAGTATTGCCGCAGACTATGGCAGGTTCACCGTGGCCGCTGCCATGACGGAGACCGCCGAAAAACTGACGGACGCCGATACCGAGTCCGGGACCGCCCAATACAACCTGCTGGTGGGCGCCTTGGCCGCATTGAGCCGTTCAGACCATCCACCGGAACTTATCCTGGACTCCTATTTGCTGCGGGCTTTGGCCACCGGAGGTTGGGCCCCGAGTTTCACCGATTGCGCCCGGTGTGGCCGTCCGGGGCCCCACACGGCCTTTGCCGCTCCTGTTGGCGGCATGGTGTGCAGCGACTGCCGTCCTCCGGGTTCACCGGCGCCGGCCGCGGAGACAGTGGTGCTTCTCAGTGCATTACTGACAGGCAATTGGGGCGTGGCGGATGCATCGGATGCCCGGCATCGGCGTGAAGCCGCAGGACTGGTTGCCACCTACCTGCAATGGCATTTGGAACGGGCGCTGAAATCACTCAAACACGTGGAGCGAAGCTGACAGTGGCACTTGGTAAGAAGAGCAAGACAACACCGGCCAGGACGGCGCCGGTCATAGCGCCCTACGGGCACCCCTCCGGTGCAGTGCCGCCTGGTATTCCCAGTAAACTTATTCCGCAGCACGTGGCAATCGTCATGGACGGGAACGGGCGATGGGCAAACCAGCGGGGACTTCCCCGCATCGAGGGGCATAAGGCCGGCGAGCCTGCCTTGCTTGATGTGATGGCGGGGGCGATTGAACTGGGAATCAAGTACGTCAGCGTCTATGCCTTTTCAACGGAGAACTGGCGCCGATCGCCCGAAGAGATCCGCTTTCTCATGGGATTTAACAAGGATGTACTACGACGCCAGCGGAACCAATTGGATGAGTGGGGCGTGCGCATCCGCTGGGCAGGAAGGCGCCCGCGGCTTTGGGGTTCTGTCATCAAGGAACTTGAAGAAGCCGAGGAATACACGAAAGCCAACGACACGTGCACGTTGACCATGTGTGTTAACTACGGCGGCCGAGCCGAGATCGCCGACGCAGTCTCTGCCATTGCCCACGATGTCGCCGAAGGGCGTTTGAAACCCGGATCGGTATCCGAGAAAACCATCCAGAGGTACCTGGATGAGCCAGACCTCCCGGATGTAGACCTTTTTCTTCGCAGTTCGGGTGAGCAGCGGCTCTCCAATTTCCTGCTGTGGCAGTCCGCGTATGCGGAGTTCGTCTTCATGGACACGCTGTGGCCGGATGTCGACAGGCGGACGCTGTGGGACGCCGTCGAGATCTATGCCAAGCGCGACAGGCGCTACGGAGGGGCCGTGGACGCGGCTGCCACCGGCAAATAGCACGCCCCGGCTACATCAGTAAGGGTAGCCAGCGAGCCATACCGCTACATCGCGATACGCCTGTTGACGGACGGTGCGCCGTGAGAGAAAGACATCATGAAGCGCACCTGGATACCGGAAGACGGCGGTGCGGCGGGCTAATCCAAGGGCCCTCCGCGAGGTTTCCTCAACGTCGATGACCGCGTCGGCCCGCATCAGGTCAGCGGTCCACTCCGCCTGGATCCGTGTCCTCCCGGACAACAGCACAAGGACGGGCGCATCGATGGTGAGCTTGCGTTCCACCGCAGCGTGCCCGGCCAGGACGGCTTTGGTCCACCCTGCGCGGATGGGGAATGAAGCCCGCGGACGCCATAGGGGATCCAGCATCCACTCGCCATGTGCCGCATTGCTGACGCTCTCCCAGTAGGCCGGCATCTCAGGAAAGCGGAAGGGGCGCTTGGGGTCCGTACGTGCAAAGGGTTCCACCAGGTGCATGGCGATGCTGCGGACGAGGCTGCTGCCCTGAAGCTCCAGCCATGGGGAATTCAGGACCAACGTGCCCAACCGGCCCGGGTTGCGATCGGCCCAGAGCGCCGCGATCAAACCTCCCAGGGAATGGGCCAACATGTGGATGGTTGGCGCAGTGGTGTTGCCGGTCCGTGCAGCCACGTCCCGTTCAATCTCCACCAGCGAAGCTGCCAGGTCTTCGTCGTAGGCGTTGAGGTCCGTAATGTAGCCGGGTGTCTGTCCAGGCAGCAGGCTGCGGCCGAATTTCCGGAGGTCCACTGCGTAGAAGTGAAAACCCGACGCCGTGAGGTACTCAGCCAATTCGGTCTGCAGGAAGTAGTCGGCCCAACCATGCAGGTAGAGGACAACCCTGGGCGCCCCACCTGGATCGGCCGGGACCGCACGGCGTCTTCTCTTGGTGAAGGACGACAGGAAGTCAAGAATGCCATTCTGGGTGGCTTGCGGCGCAGGTGGAGCGTACCGGATGAGTGTGGCGTGGACAGGACCTTCTTCGTCAGGCTTGAGCGGCAGGTCCATGCATTCGTAGCCATGACCCAGGACGTCGCGTCGCCACTCGGTTCCAAGCCCCTCCGTGGTGTTCATATGTCCCCCTCCTGCCGCTCTGCCGGCACATCGTTGTGCATGAACCCCTTGATCCACCGCGCAAGCCGCGCATAGGCGTCTTTGCGCACTGCCGGTGCGGAGAGGAAGACGTCGTGGAGGCCGCCGTCGATGCGTTCCAGAGTGACGCTCCGGCCCAGCGCCATGGCTCGGAGGGCGATAACTCCAACATCCAGCACGGCATCCGAACGGCGCATGGACTCCTGCCACACCATGCCATTGGCGCTGGCCGAAGACATCAGGACGAGGACAGGCACATCGAGGTTCAGCCCGCGGGCAACCTGGGAATGCCCGGCAAATACGGCACTGAGCCACCCGGCCCGGACCGGGAAAGCCAGCGGTGGACGATAATTTTCGTCCAACGCCCATTCACCCTCCGCAGTACTGCTGATGCTGCGGAAGTAGAAACCCCGCTCCGGCAGTTTCAGGACGGTTTCCGGCCTGAACTTTGCGATGGGAGCCACCATGGCCTGCGCAGCCCGCCGCACCAATGAACTGCCGTGCATTTCCAACCACGGGCTGTCGAGAATGAGGAATTGGATGGATTCGGGGTGGCGGCTCGCCCATAGTGCGGCCACCAGCCCACCGGTGGAGTGGCCCATCAGGGTCACGCTGCCTTCCGGCGACGGCGCTGTGTGGTTCCGGATGATGCCCAGCGCCTGGTTGATCTCGGCGTCATAATCCGTCAGGTTTGCCACGTAGCCGCCGGGCATGTCCGTCTTCAGGCTTCGGCCGTGGTTGTGCATATCCAGGGCGTAAAAATCGTAGCCCTGCCCTGCCCAGAACCTGGCAAGTTCGGTGTTGAAGAAGTAGTCGCTCCACCCGTGCAGAAACAGGACCGCGCCGTAGCGCCTGGGAGCACCCCGGGAATCGTTTTGCTCTGCCCGATGGCGGATCAGGGTGGCGTGGCGGGTCACGCCGTCGGGTCCTGTGGCATCAACGCCGCAGGATTGGAAGTCAGTACCCAGGATGTCAGCCGTCCACTCCATGGCCCTAGCTTAGACACTGGCGGCGGCGTCCCGCCCGGCGGCCCTCCCGGTGAAAAGGCAGCCCCCAAGGAACGTCCCCTCCAAGGCCCTGTAACCGTGGATGCCACCACCGCCGAATCCGGCGGCCTCGCCAGCGGCAAAAAGGCCGGGGATGGGCTGACCATCGGTGTCCAGGACCCGTGACCGCAGATCAGTTGCGAGCCCACCCAGGCTTTTCCGGGTCAGCACTGAAAGCCGAATGGCTATCAAAGGGCCGTGGGCTGGGTCTGTGAGGCGATGCGGCGGGGCCACACGCATCAGCTTGTCGGTGGCGAACCGACGGGCAGCCCTGATGGCGGCAAGCTGGGGGTCCTTCCCAAGGCCGCTTTCCACCTGCCGGTCGCGGGCCTGGATCAGTGATTCAAGTGCTCCGGCCTCGATCAAAGAGGTGCCAACCAAATGGTTCATCCGGGCAGCGAGCTCACCAGGCGAGGATGCCTGGAGGAAGTCCACGCCCTGATCCAGGAAGCGTTGGACGGGCGTGTCGCCTGTGGGACGCAGGCGCGAAGCGAGCAGCCGGACATCCTTTCCCGTGAGATCCGGGTTCTGCTCGGAGCCGGAGAGGGCGAGTTCCTTCAGCGCGATGGTTCGATTCAAGACAAACCACGAGTAGCCATGTCCCGTCCCCACGATGTGGCGCAGTGCGCCCAACGAATCAAAGCCGGGGAAGAGCGGCGCCGGCAGCTGGCGGCCTTGGGCATCGAGCCACAGGGACGAAGGCCCCGGGAGGATGCGGATTCCATGGGCGGGCCAGACGGGATCGTAGTTGTGGATTCCTTCGGGGTAATGCCACATGCGGTCACCGTTGACCACTGCAGCTCCCACGGCCTCCACCGCCGGAAGGAACTCGCCGTCAACGGATGCAGGCACCCCGCTGAGCATACGGGCAGGTGCCGTGCCGCCAGGCCATTGGCGACGCACCGTTGCGTGATTGCCGCCTATGCCACCCGTGGTCACCACCACAGCACCGGCGTTGGCCGTGAAAGTACCAGCCGGCCGCCGTGCGGAGGGCTGGCCCCGCACCGCCGTCGACTCTTCAAGAATCTCGCCCGTGACGCCCGTGACGTGCCCCGCCGTCATGTCCAGGGACAGGGCCTTGTGCCTGAAGTGCAGGCTGACGCGGCCGGCGCGGACGCCTTCCATGACCTTGGCGAGGAACGGTTCCACCAATGCCGGCCCCGTTCCCCAGGCGACATGGAAGCGGGGGACGGTGTTGCCATGTCCCTGGGCTCCGTAACCGCCGCGTTCTGCCCACTGAACCAAGGGAAAGATCCCCACGCCAAGGCTCTTCAGCCAAGCCCGCTTCTCTCCCGACGCGAAATGGACATAGGCCTCGGCCCACTCACGGGCGTTGCTGTCATGGGATCTATCAAACGCAGCCGAGGCGAGCCAATCGGACAAGGCAAGGTCAGCACTGTCCCTGACCCCAAGCCGCCGTTGCTCAGGAGTGTCCACCATGAAAAGGCCGCCGAAGGACCAATGCGCCTGGCCGCCCACTGAGGCTTCGGGCTCCTGGTCCAGCACGGCCACCGACTTACCTGCGGCATATGCCGTAGCTGCGGCCACCAGGCCTGCTAGACCCGCGCCCACCACCACGACGTCGGCGGTGACGTCGTTATGGACCCGGCCCCCATGATCTGCATCACTATTTGTCCGCGGCATGCGTACATGCTAGCGGCATGACTGGTCACGGGTTTGGCGAGTCGTCCCTCAACCGCAAAACTAGGACTATGCGTGTTTACCCCACATTCTTCAAGCTGGCCTTCTCCTGGATGGATGCCGAAAAGGCACACAAGATCGGCTTCCAGGGGATCCGGGCGGCCCATCGCTCGGGTGCTGGCCGGGTCCTGGCCCGCCTGACGGCCCCTGACACTTCGCTTCGGACTGAGGCGTTGGGCCTGACCTTCCCGTCGCCGTTCGGCCTGGCAGCAGGCTTCGATAAGGAAGGCCACGGCATCGAGGCCCTGGCCGAACTCGGCTTTGGCCACGTAGAGGTTGGTACCATCACCGGCCAGGCGCAGCCAGGCAACGAGAAGCCCCGGTTGTTCCGCCTGATTGAGGACCGTGCGGTGGTTAACCGTATGGGATTCAACAACGACGGCGCAGCAGCCGTTGCACCCCGGCTCAAGTCAGCGCGGGCTGCTCTGCAGAGGAAGCACCCGGACGTCCGACCCGTCATCGGCGTCAACATCGGCAAGACCAAAGTGGTTGAGCTCGACGACGCCACTGAGGATTACCTCGTGAGTGCACGAAGCCTGGCCCCCGCGGCAGACTACCTTGTGGTCAACGTCAGCTCTCCCAACACACCCGGTCTTCGCTTGCTGCAGAACGTGGAAACCCTGCGGCCGCTGTTGCGGGCAGTGGGTGACGCCGCGGATGAAGCCGCCGGACGGCATATTCCGCTGCTGGTCAAGATTGCGCCGGACCTGTCCAACGACGACATCGACGACGTCGCCCGGCTGGCGCTGGACCTGAAGCTTGACGGGATCATCGCCACCAACACCACCATTTCCCGGGAGGGACTCGTTTCGGACGCCACCAAGGTGGCCTCGTTGGGTGCCGGTGGATTGTCAGGAGCACCCCTCAAGCAGCGGTCGCTGGAAGTCTTGCGCAGGCTCAAGGACGCCGTGGGTGACCAGTTGGTGCTTATCGCGGTAGGAGGAGTGGAGACTGCCTCGGATGTCCACGAGCGCCTGGAAGCGGGCGCAACACTGGTTCAGGGCTACACAGCTTTCCTGTACGAGGGCCCCTTCTGGGCTTCCAATATCAACAAGGGCCTCGCGAAGATCCGTAAGAAGGCGCGCTAAGCCCAGCCGCCCTGAAGATCAGGCATCCACAAAGAAGACCCCGGACCAATGGTCCGGGGTCTTCCCGTCGATGAAGGGGTGGGAGCGCTTAGGACGGGTACTGTCCGCGCTTCACCTGCGGCTTGGGCAGGCGGAGCTTCCGGAACTGAAGGGCGCGCATGCAGCCGTACCAAATGGAGCCGCGTTCTACCTCGCCGAATTTCTCGGTGAGGCGTTTCCTGAGCTTGCGGGAAAGGATGAAGACGTCAACGAAGACAGCCAGGAACATGATCCAGAATCCAATGAGGACGTAGCTGATGCCGGCGCTTGTGGGCGGAATGATCAGGGAAATCACCACGAACAGCAAGGCGCCGAACATGAGGTATTCACCCAAGCTGAACCGTGCGTCCACGTAATCACGGGTGTAGCGCTTCTGGGGGCCCTTGTCACGGAGGGGCAGGAATTTTTCGTCACCCGTATCCAGCGCCTGCCGCATTTTCTGCCGCTGGTCCTGGATGGCTACCCGCTCCGCAGCCTTGGAGGCTTTGCGGTCATTGGGAACCAGCGGGCGCTTGCGGGCTGCTTCCTGGTCTTTCCGCTTGGGAGTGGGGGTGCCCTTTCCGGCACCGGGCTCCGTGGCGGTGGCGTAGGCCTGGTCTACTACTGATTGAGCGCTGGGCTCTTCCTTTTTGCGTCCGAACACCCCTACAGAATACCCCTCGCTGAGGTGGCGTACGTTACGTGGACCGCTGGCGGGGACCGACGACGGGTGGCCGTGCCTGCCGAGGACGCCCAAACCCCGGCGGTAAAGTGTGGCCATGACTTCAGCACATGCGGAGATCCCGCAGAACAAGCAAGGGCACGCCGGCATTACTCCCGTGGAGGCACTTTCCGGAGCAGTCAACGATTCCTTCGACACCACCTTGGAATCCCTTAAGAACCTCGTCGGCATTCCGGGCATAGCGTGGGCAAGTTTCGACCCCAACGAACTGGACCGCAGCGCCGAAGCGGTCGCTGCACTGGTCAAGGCCACAGGTATGGAAGACGTCCGGATATTGCGGTGCGACAAAGCCGACGGTACTCCCGGTGGTCCTGCCGTCGTCGCGCGCCGTCCTGCCGAGGACGGCAAGCCGACCATTTTGCTGTACGCCCACCACGATGTTCAGCCGCCGGGGGACAGGGGCCTCTGGAACTCCGAGCCTTTCGTGGCTGAGGAACGCGACGGCCGACTGTACGGCCGCGGCGCGGCCGACGACAAGGCAGGAATCATGGCGCACCTGGCCGCCTACAGCGCCGTGACGAAAGTTCTGGGTGACGGGTTCGGGCTCGGCGTCACCTTCTTCTTCGAAGGTGAGGAAGAAGCAGGCTCGCCCACATTCCGGACCTTCCTGGAGGAACATCAGGAGCTCTTGCGGGCGGACGTCATTGTGGTTGCCGACTCCAGCAACTGGAAAGTCGGCGTTCCGGCCCTGACCACCAGCCTTCGGGGACTCGTTGACGGGACCTTCGAGGTGCGTGTCCTGGACCATGCGGTCCATTCCGGCATGTTTGGTGGACCTGTGCTGGATGCTCCCACCCTCCTGTCACGGCTTATCGCGACGCTGCATGACGACGACGGCAACGTCGCGGTTGCGGGCCTGGTGGCCCGCGACGACGTGGCCGTGGACCTGGCCGAAGAGGACTACCGCGCAGACGCTTCAGTACTGGACGGCGTGAAGCTCGCCGGCAGCGGGACCATCGCCTCCCGACTCTGGACCAAGCCTGCACTGTCCATCATCGGCATGGATGTCCCGTCCGTCGATGTTGCATCCAACACGCTGATTCCGGCCGCCAGGGCCAAGTTCAGCATGCGGTTGGCCCCTGGTCAGGACCCCGGGGCCGCAATGGATGCCCTCAAGGCACACGTCGAATCACATGCACCGTTTGGCGCCCGAGTGACGTTTACGCCGGGGGAGCGCGGCAACGCTTTTTCCACCGATACGTCCTCGGCAGCTGCAAAGGTAGCTCTTTGGGCGCTTGGTGAATCATGGGGCGTACAACCCGTGGAAATGGGAATCGGCGGTTCGATTCCGTTCATCGCGGACCTCATGGAGGTGTATCCGGACGTTCACATCCTGGTGACCGGAGTGGAAGACCCTGATTCCCGCGCCCACAGTGCCAACGAATCACTGCACATCGGAGACTTCCGGCATGCGGTGCTTGCCGAAGCGCTGATGCTGGCCCGGCTCAATGGTGAAGGACTCAACGGCTAGCAGCAGTTTGTTCCTTGGGGGCGCGCCTCGTTCCTTGGGGCGCGCCGGGAACAACCAAATGCTGTCCGTGGTTACGTAGGGAGTTATAGCTAAGCGTCTGCGCGACGTAGCATTAGGTATAACCCGTATGTAATTGGGTAAGGGCAGGCAGCGTTCCGGCGCCGCCGCCAGGAGCTTCATAAGAAGGTAGGCCAATGAGCACTGCAACCAACGAAAACAGCACCGGAGAACAGCTCGTCGCCAACGACGAACTGGCCACGCACGAGGTCAATCTGACCGACGTCGCCGCAGGCAAGGTCCGCAGCCTCCTGGAACAGGAAGGGCGCACCGACCTTCGGCTGCGCGTTGCAGTCCAGCCTGGAGGTTGCTCCGGACTGATCTACCAGCTCTACTTCGACGAGCGACTGCTTGATGGGGATGCTGTACGCGACTATGACGGCGTTGAAGTCGTCGTCGACAAGATGAGCGTTCCCTACCTCAGCGGTGCCAGCATCGACTTCGAGGACACCATTTCGAAGCAGGGCTTCACCATCGACAACCCGAATGCCGGCGGGTCTTGCGCCTGCGGCGATTCGTTCCACTGATGTGAGCCATCGCCGCATGTCGGCGCCACTTCGGGTGGGTTTAAAACCATTCGGAGCCACGGCGCTGACATGTGCGCGAAAACCGCTTGATAGCGGTAAGCTCTACATCGGGTAGTAAAACTTTTAGTGTGCCCGGTGAGCCTTCGGCCTGCCGGGAGACAGCAACAAGAGGAAGGGCCGTCTGTGAGTTCGCAGAACCGAACCGGCAGCCGACGCATAAAGATCACATCGATCACTGGCTTGGCACTAGCCGGCGCGTTGGTTTTGACCGGATGTTCACCAGAGGTAGAGAAGGGTTGGCTGCCAACAGAGCGCGGCACGACCAACCACACTGACCGGATCATGGACCTCTGGGTCAACTCATGGATCGCCGCCTTGGCAGTCGGTATCATCACGTGGGGCCTTCTGGTCTGGTGCATCATCGCTTACCGTCGCCGCAAGGGCACCACGGGATTCCCCAAGCAGCTCAGCTACAACCTGCCGCTTGAGGTCTTCTACTTGACCATTCCGCTGTTCATGGTGCTGGTGTTCTTCTACTTCACCGACCAGGACCAGCGTGCGATCGATGACCGCTCGCAGCCGGCCGACGTCGTTGTTGACGTCCGCGGCAAGCAGTGGGCCTGGGACTTCAACTACAAAAAGGGCGAGGTCATCAATGAAGACCTCCACGAGGCCGGCGTTCAGGCCCACCTGACTGGCAATGAAGTCAACAAGGAACTGCTTCCCACCCTGTACTTGCCGGTTGGCAAGTCCGTGGACCTGGAGCTGAACTCCCGCGACGTCATCCACTCATTCTGGGTTCCCGCCTTCCTCCAGAAGCGCGACATGATCCCCGGCAAGACGAACTACATCAGGTTCACCCCCACGAAGGAGGGCACCTTCGATGGCAAGTGTGCCGAACTCTGCGGTGAATACCACTCCGAAATGCTTTTCCGCGTCAAGGTTGTCTCCGAGTCTGAATTCCAGGCCCACATGGACAAGCTTCGCCAGGAAGGCAACACGGGCCTCCTCGGTGCGGAATACGACCGCAACCCGAACCTGAACGAAACCAAGTAAGGGGAGCGACGTGGCTACGTACACTCAATCCGCACCGGGGGTCCTAGAAGCTCCCGTAGTTCCTAAATCCAAGGGGCGCATCGTCGTCAACTGGATTACCTCCACCGACCACAAGACCATCGGGTACATGTACCTGATCGCGTCCTTCGTGTTCTTCTGCCTCGGTGGCGTCATGGCGCTGCTCATCCGCGCTGAATTGTTCGAACCCGGTATGCAGATTCTGCAGACCAAAGAGCAGTACAACCAGATGTTCACGATGCACGGCACCGTGATGCTCCTGATGTTCGCTACTCCGCTGTTTGCCGGCTTCGCGAACGTCATCATGCCGTTGCAGATCGGCGCCCCCGATGTCGCGTTCCCGCGTCTGAACGCCTTGGCTTTCTGGTTCTTCCTCTTCGGTTCAACCATTGCCGTCTCGGGCTTCATCACCCCGCAGGGTGCTGCTTCCTTCGGCTGGTTCGCCTACGCGCCGTTGTCGAACACGACATTCAGTCCTGGTGTCGGTGGTGACCTATGGGTCTTCGGCCTTGCCCTCTCCGGGTTCGGAACCATCCTTGGCGCCGTCAACTTCATCACCACCATCATCTGCATGCGTGCACCGGGCATGACCATGTGGCGTATGCCGATCTTCACCTGGAACACGCTGGTCACGGCAATCCTTGTCCTGATGGCCTTCCCGCCGCTGGCAGCTGCCCTGTTCGCCCTTGGTGCCGACCGACGCTTTGGTGCCCACATCTTCGACCCCGAGAACGGCGGTGCAGTCCTGTGGCAGCACCTGTTCTGGTTCTTCGGACACCCCGAGGTGTACATCATTGCGCTGCCGTTCTTC
The DNA here is from genome assembly GCF_031843805.1 of Arthrobacter sp. WCS2018Hpa-7. NCBI lineage: Bacteria > Bacillati > Actinomycetota > Actinomycetes > Micrococcales > Micrococcaceae > Arthrobacter > Arthrobacter sp. WCS2018Hpa-7. The sequence continues at coordinate 35,880 of NZ_JAVTJB010000006.1, read as the reverse complement.
GGCATTGTCTCGGAGATCTTCCCGGTCTTCAGCCGCAAGCCGATCTTCGGTTACAAGGGTCTGGTCTACGCAACCATCGCCATCGCTGCGTTGTCCGTCACCGTGTGGGCGCACCACATGTACGTGACTGGTTCGGTGCTGCTGCCGTTCTTCGCCTTCATGACCATGTTGATCGCAGTGCCCACCGGTGTGAAGTTCTTCAACTGGATCGGCACCCTGTGGCAGGGGTCCATTACGTTCGAAACGCCCATGCTGTGGAGCATCGGCTTCCTGGTGACGTTCCTCTTCGGTGGTCTTACTGGCATCATCCTGGCCTCACCGCCGCTTGACTTCCACGTTTCCGACTCCTACTTCGTGGTGGCACACTTCCACTACGTGGTGTTCGGTACCGTCGTGTTCGCTATGTTCGCGGGATTCTACTTCTGGTGGCCCAAGTGGACAGGAAAGATGCTCAACGAGCGTCTTGGCAAGATTCACTTCTGGCTCCTGTTCCTCGGCTTCCACGGCACCTTCCTGATCCAGCACTGGTTGGGTGTCGAGGGTATGCCGCGCCGTTACGCCGACTACATGCCGCAGGATAACTTCACGTGGATGAACCAGTTCTCCACTATCTCTTCCTTCGTCCTGGGTGCTTCACTGCTGCCGTTCTTCTGGAACGTCTACATCACGTGGCGCAGCAACAAGAAGGTAGAAGTAGATGACCCGTGGGGCTTCGGCGCTTCGCTGGAATGGGCAACATCCTGCCCGCCGCCACGTCACAACTTCACTTCCTTGCCGCGTATCCGTTCGGAGCGCCCGGCGCTGGACCTGCACCACCCTGAGTTGGCCCAGGTCCACACTGCCGAGGCCCCGTCGCCTGCAGCAGCTGTTTTGGGTAACGCCGACCAGAAGGACGTCAGCAAGTGAAAATTGAATCGTGGCTCTTTGGAGCCGGAGTCTTCTTCTTCGTCCCCGTGGCCATTGCCTACGGATTCCTGACTGAATGGTCGGAGTGGGTTGGTGTCCTGGGCATCCTCCTGGTCGGTGGCTTGGCCGGCATGATCGGCGCATACCTGGGGTTCACTGGCAAACGGATCGGTCTTCGTCCCGAGGACCGTCCGGATGCCGAGGTCCACGAGGGCGCCGGCGAGCAGGGGCACTTCAGCCCTTGGAGCTGGTGGCCGCTGGTTCTCGGGCTGGCCTGTGCCGGTGGATTCCTTGGTCTCGCCATTGGCTTCTGGGTGACCTACGTCGCCGGCGGCCTCGCCCTCGTGGCGTTGGTTGGCTGGGTCTTTGAGTACAGCCGTGGCGACCACGCGCACTAGCAACTAGCACCTAACATACGAAATGGGCCCCACCTTCTGGTGGGGCCCATTTCTTTTGCCTGATAACAGACTCAGCGGGCTTCTGTGGCCCCCAGGAGGGCCGAAAGAGCGGCCAAGGCAGTCTCGGCTCCGGAAGCGGTTTGTCCGCCGAGCAGCGCGTCAGGAGCCACTTCCAGGAACACTTCGCAGCCGTGTCCGAAATCCTCGGTCATTACTTCCAGCAGGGAACGCGCATCTACAGGTTGTCCGTCCTGCTTGCGGATGGTGACCGGCAGACCGGTGTCTGTGACGGCTCGGACGAACACTGCTGCCGCCCGTGCGTGCAACCCGATTTCCGCGGCAACGACGGCTCTCTGCTCCGGCAACCCAGCTCCCTTGGTAGTCGACGGATCAACCGTCGGAAAATAGTCCATACAAGCGTAGCTTCCATGGCCTTACTGCTCCACATGAACCCCTAGTGGTCTAGACCTGAAGGGCCTCTGAATTATCCTTGAAGCATGAATCAATTGCTGGAACGCCGCAGTGCCTGAGGCGGCAAGCATTGCCGGCGAGATCGACCGCGCCAGTGGCACGCCGATTTACGTCCAACTCCGGGAGATCCTAAGGGCCTTCATTGCCCAATCCTGCCCGCCAGGTTCGGCGCTCCCCTCGGAGCGGGATTTGTCGGACCGCTTCGGTCTGGCCCGGATGACAGTGCGCCAGGCCATAGACGCCTTGGTTGGCGAGGAGGTCATTGAGCGTGTTGTAGGGCTGGGGACTTTTGTGAGGAAGCCCAAGTTGGATCTTCAAGTGAAACTCACGTCCTACAGCGAAGAGATGCAGCGCCGAGGCATGGTCCCGGCCGCAAAGGTCCTCAGCTTCGAACAGATTGCGGCGAGTGCATTCCTGGCCAGGGAGCTCCAGCTGGAGGAAGGCACGCCCTTGGTCCGGTTCAGGCGGCTGTTGCTGGCCGACAATGAGCCCATGAGCGTTGATGAGAACTTCATCCCGGCCCACCGCGTCCCCGGCCTGTTGGATGAAGCGCCGCCCACATCCCTCTACAACGTCCTTAGCGAACGCTTCGGCTTGGTGATGGAGTGGGGCGAGGACATGATTGAGGCCACCGCAGCGTCTCCCTCCACAGCCCGGCTGCTCAACGTCGACGTCGGTGCCCCATTGCTTAAGATCCAACGCCACGCCTTCGTGGCACGTGCCATGGTGGACTACTCCGTTTCCTACTATCGAGCTGACCGCTACAAGCTTTGGGTGCCTCTGCAACGTCCAGGAGTAAGGCCCACCCGCAACTACTCTTCGGGGTACCGCACTCAGCCGTAGCACCCGCTGACGGGCACCCCGGTACCCCGGTACGTCGAGTGCGTCAGTGCAGTGGAATGCTCAGGTGGTAATGGTTCTGGCACCTGAAGGGCGCTGGAACATAAAGCAGGGGCCCGGTCCAATGGACCGGGCCCCTACTTTATGAGAGTTCTAAGCGCTAGTGGCTCAGGCTCTTCTGGTCTTCGCCTGCTTCAATGGCTTCATGGTGGCCATGTGCGTGGGCGGCTTCGAGTTCGGCAGGTGATGCCGGAGCAACACGGTCCTCGAAGAACCACCTGGAAAGTGCCGCGCGGCGCTTTTCCTTGCCGGTGACAACACCGTGTTCGTTCGGCTCGGCCGGCAGGGGAGCCGGTGATTCGAAGCCAACGAGCTTGTAGCGCTTGTACTCATCCAGCGGAGCGTGGACCTCGATGAACTCACCGTGGGGGAGACGGACAATACGTCCCGTTTCCCGGCCGTGCAGGGCAATCTCGCGGTCCTTGCGCTGGAGGGCGAGTGCTATGCGCTTGGTCACGATGAATGCGATGACCGGGCCGATGAAGAACAGCGTGCGCAGCCAGTAGGTCACATCGTTGAGTGAGACGTGGAAGTGGGTGGCGATGAGGTCGGAGCCGGCGGCTGCCCACATCACGCAGTACCAAGTAAATCCTGCTACACCGATTGCTGTGCGGGTTGGCACGTTGCGGGGACGGTCGAGAACGTGGTGTTCGCGGCTGTCCTTGGTGATCCAGCGTTCGATCCACGGGTACATGAACAGGACTGTGAAGATGATGCCTGCGGGTACCAGGGCCGGCAGCAGGACATTCAGCGTCAGCACACGGCCGAAGATGACCCATTCAAAGTGGAAGTCATTGATGACACCCGGCATGAGACGCAGTGCGCCATCCACGAAGCCGATGTACCAGTCAGGCTGGGTACCAGCGGACACCGGCGAGGGATCGTAGGGGCCGTAGTTCCAGATCGGGTTGATCGTGAACGCAGCCGCCATGAGAGCCAGGACGCCGAAGACGATGAAGAAGAATCCGCCGGCTTTGGCAGCATAAACCGGGCCGAGCGGGTAGCCGACAACGTTTCCGTCGTTACGTCCCGGGCCGGGGTACTGGGTGTGCTTGTGCACGACCACCATGAACAGGTGGATCACGATCATCAGAAGAATGAGCGCGGGGACCAGCAGGATGTGCAGCACATACAGGCGGCCGATGATGGCTGTACCCGGGAATTCTCCTCCGAAGAGGAAGAACGAGATGTAGGTTCCGATCACCGGGATGGACTTGATAACGCCGTCGATGATGCGCAGGCCGTTGCCGGAGAGCAGGTCATCGGGGAGTGAGTATCCAGTGAAGCCGGCCGCCATCGCCAGGATGAGCAGCACGCCGCCCACTACCCAGTTCATTTCGCGCGGCTTGCGGAAAGCACCCGTGAAGAAGACACGCAGCATGTGGACGCCCAAGGAGGCCACGAAGAGCAGGGCTGCCCAGTGGTGAACCTGGCGCATGAACAGACCGCCACGAACATCAAAGGAGATGTTCAGCGACGAGCTGTAGGCAACGGACATTTCGACGTTGTACAGCGGTGTGTACGAACCCTGGTAGTGGGTTTCCGCCATCGACGGATCGAAGAAGAAGGTCAGGAAGGTGCCTGACATCAGCAAGATGACGAAGGAGTAAAGCGCCACCTCACCGAACATGAACGACCAGTGGTCGGGGAAGACCTTCCGGCCGAACTCACGCAGGATGCCGGAGCCACCCACGCGCTCGTCCACGAAGTTGGTGAAACTACCAACCTTTGTCTTCGGAACGAAGGGGGCTTCAGCTGTTGATGAGGCGCTCATGCTCGTCACGCTCCCAGTAACTCGGTCCTACAGGTTCTCTGAAGTCGCTGGTCGCGACGAGGTAGCCCTCTGCATCAACTGCAATCGGCAGCTGGGGGAGCGGACGGCTGGCCGGTCCAAAGATGACCTTGCACTCCTGCGTAAGGTCAAACGTGGACTGGTGGCACGGGCACAGAAGGTGGTGCGTCTGCTGCTCGTAAAGAGCAACGGGGCAGCCAACGTGCGTGCAGATCTTGGAGTAAGCAACGATTCCGTTGTAGCTCCAGTTTTCACGGCCCTCTGAGGGGTGCAGCGAGTTTGGATCCAGGCGCATGAGCAGGACGACGGCTTTGGCCTTTTCGTTCAGCTTGCCTTCGTGGAGCTCGTTGAGACCTTCGGGAATGACGTGGAAGGCGGAACCGATGGTGACATCGGAGGCCTTGATGGGAGTGCCATCGGGGTCGCGGGTCAAGCGCTTGAGCTTGCCGCCCTCAGGAGCCCACATGGTGTGTGCCAGAGCATCGTCAGGACGCGGGCCCAAATCGCCGAAGATGGCGAGAGCGGGGAGCGGGGCAAGCGCAACGGCACCAAGAAGGGTGTTGCGGATCAACGGGCGGCGCTTGATGCCGGTTTCTTCGACGATGTCGTCGACGATCCGGACAGCAGCCTGGCGATCCTCTTCGGTACGGATGGCGTGGCGCTCTTCAGACACTTCGTGATCGGGCATCAGGGCCTTGGCCCAGTGCACGATGCCGGTGCCGATGCCAAGCATTGCGAAAGCCGTGCCGAGCCCCAGAAGGAGGTTCTGCGTGCGGATGGTCGCAATGGTGGTGTCGTCGCCCAGGTCGATGGCGAAGTACGCCACCAGGAAGACCAGCGTGCCAATGACGGAGGTGCCAAACAGAATGGCTACCTGACGCTCGGCTCGCTTTGCGGCTACCGGGTCCGTGTCAGCCAGGCGCAAACGATGCGGAGGGAGTCCAGGATCCTGGAACTTCTCCACCTCATTCTGACCAGCCGTAGCTACGGTGCCCGAGTGGTTCGGACTGCCGTCACTATGGTTGCCCATAATTCGCCTCATCCTTCTCTCGTTGTCTCGGCCGGGGCCGAGTTATTTGCAGTTTCAAACTGCTGACTGTGCAGCAGAAGTTTTGTTGTGTCCGGATCAGGACGTGCGGGACGTCAACCAGATGGTGAATGCGATGATGACACCCAAGCCGGCTACCCAGACAAAGAGGCCTTCAGACACCGGGCCGAGTGCTCCCAAGTCCGCGCCACCGGGTGAACCGTTGGCTTCGATGGTCTTCAGGAAGGTGATGATGTCGCGCTTGTCTTCAGGAGTGACGTTGGAATCACTGAAGACAGGCATGTTCTGCGGTCCAGTCACCATGGCCTCGTAGATGTGCTCGGCGCTGACACCGGCCAGTGCGGGAGCAAACTTGCCGCGGGTCAGTGCGCCGCCGGCAGCGGCTGCGTTGTGGCACATGGCGCAGTTGACTCGGAAGAGTTCGCCACCGTTGGCGGCATCTCCCTTGCCGTCGAGGAGGTGTTCCTCGGGGATGGCCGGGCCTGCTCCGAGGGAAGCAACGTAAGCGGACAGTTGCTTGGTCTGCTCTGCGTTGAACTGGGCGGGCTTCTGCTGGGCCTGCGGTCCGCTCATCTGCATGGGCATACGACCGGTACCAACCTGGAAGTCAACAGCTGCAGCGCCCACGCCGACCAGCGAGGGGCCGTCCTGGGTTCCGGACGCACCCATGCCGTGGCAGGTGGCGCAGTTGGCGGCAAAGAGCTTGCCGCCTTCTTCTACGTCACTGGCGCTGAAGCTGGTGGTGTCGGCCTTGGCCTGGTTGACAGTTGTGGCAACGGCGTAGAGCCCACCAGTGAGGAGGAGGCCCATCAACAGCAGCGCAATGGCTGCCAGTGGGTGACGTCGCTTCTGCGATAGTGCCTTCACGTGGTGGTTCCTTTATTCGATCCTGCGTCGGCTCCGCGAGCCGCTTCTTGAAATTCTGCCTCTTGTAGAAAAAGAGTCAAAGCCGGGCTTACTTGAGGACGTAGATGACCAGGAAGAGGCCGATCCAGACAACGTCGACAAAGTGCCAGTAGTACGAGGTGACGATCGCCGACGTCGCTTCAAAGTGCCCGAACTTCTTGGCAGCGAAAGCGCGGCCGATGATGAACAGGAAGGCGATCAGACCGCCAATGACGTGCAGGCCGTGGAAGCCGGTGGTCATGTAGAAGGCGGAGCCGTAGGCGTTGGAGGACAGGGACACGTGCTCGGAGACGAGCATGGCGTATTCCGTGGTCTGTCCGGCTACGAAGAAGGCACCCATGATGAAGGTGAGGACAAACCATTCGGACATGCCCCAGCGGGTGAATTGGAGCGGGCGGCCGGTACGGCGCGGTTCGAGCCGTTCGGCGGCAAAAACGCCCATCTGGCAAGTAAACGAACTTGCCACAAGGACGATCGTGTTGACGAGCGCAAACGGGAAGTTGAGCTTGGCCGTCTCCTCGGCCCACATCAGTCCGGATGTGGAGCGCAGGGTGAAGTACATGGCAAAGAGGCCGGCGAAGAACATCAACTCACTGGACAGCCAAACAACGGTTCCAACAGAAACCAGGTTGGGGCGGTTCAGCGTCGGGTGCGCCGGGGTACTGGGGGCATGGGTCGCAGATGTCACAAGGACATTATGTCTGTAAAAGTCCAGAGTTCCCAATGCAAACCACCGATTCGGGAGACTTTTTCTACAAAGACGCGAAATCGCGCGGAAAAGTTCCCGGCTCCGTTCACATTGGTCATCGGCGTGGCAGGGTCGATAGCATCAGTGGGTGACTTCTCCGGCATCGGCACCTGCAGCCAGCAATACCTGGCCAGGGCTCATCTCAGCACTGATCAATGGCGACGACCTTGCGGTGGGCAATACAGAGTGGGCCATGAACACCATCATGTCCGGCGAAGCCACTCCTGCGCAGATTGCCGGGTTCCTGGTTGCCCTCCGGGCCAAGGGCGAAACGGTGGAAGAGTTGGCCGGCTTGGTTCAAGCCATGGTCCAGCACGCCAATCCGATCGGCATCTCCGGGGAGAAGCTCGACATCGTAGGGACAGGTGGGGACCGGCTCAACACCGTGAATATCTCCACCATGGCGGCGCTTGTTGCGGCCGGCGCCGGCGCCAAAGTTGTCAAGCACGGCAACAGGGCCGCTTCATCGACCTCCGGTTCGGCGGACGTTTTGGAGGCCTTGGGCGTGCGCCTGGACCTCTCGATCGAGCAAGTTGCCCGGAACGCTGAAGAGGCAGGTATCACCTTCTGCTTCGCGCAGGTTTTCCACCCATCGTTCCGGCATACGGCCGTACCCCGCCGGGAATTGGCCGTTCCCACGGCCTTCAACTTCCTGGGCCCCCTGACCAATCCGGCTCACGTACAGTCCTCGGCTGTGGGCGTCGCCAATGTCCGGATGGCGCCCTTGGTGGCCGGCGTGCTGGCCCATCGTGGCAGCCGTGGCCTGGTGTTCCGTGGAGACGACGGACTCGATGAGCTCACGCCCACGGGACCGTCCACAGTCTGGGAAATCAGGAACGGCGCAGTCTCCGAGCAGGTGTTTTCTCCGGCCGAGCTTGGTATCGGGCCCTCTACGGTGGCGGATCTCCGCGGAGGTGACGCTGCGGCCAACGCACGGGTTGTCCGCGAGATTCTCGAGGGAAAGACCGGCCCGGTGCGGGACGCCGTCCTCCTCAATGCCGCTGCAGGTCTGGTGTCCTTTGACCTGGCCGCCGAGGGAAGCCTGACCGAGCGCATGCGCGCAGCGTTCGCCCGGGCGGCCGAGTCGGTTGACTCGGGGAAAGCCGCCGAAGTCCTTGCTAAATGGACGGATCTCAGCCGGAGCGAAGCGTAGGAAAGGTGCTCGTTTACTCGAAGCCGAGCGCGAACGCCGCATCAAGGTCGTGCTGCGAATAGGCCCGGAAGGCAATGTGGGTGGTGGTATGGACCACTGAACCCACCTTCGACAACTTGTCGGCGATGACGTCGGCCAATTCTTCGTGCTTGGTCACCCTGGCTACCGCTATGAGGTCCCATTCACCGGTGACCGAATAGACCTCACTGATGCCTTGAATAGCAGAGATCTGCTCTGCGGTCTCCGGGATGCGTGACGCATCTGTCTTGATCAGGACGAAAGCGGTGATCACGTGGGGCCTTTCCGAAAAAAGCATCATTGCGGACTGTCTCAGCCTAGTGCATCGGCAGGGGACAGACCCTGTTCAAACGCGGCGTTGACGCCTCCGGGACGCGTGTAACCAGAGCGTGGCTACGGCCCGGTAGCCGAGCAGGAAAATTCCGAGGGTGATCAACGCGACCACCACGAAAGGCAGGACCACCGTTTGGCCTGTGACACCGCGGAGCAGCATTCCCACCAGCACTGCGCCGATCCAGACGAGGACCCCCGTTGGCCATACAGCAAAGGGTGCGCGCCAGGCGCGCGTTGCCAGCCAGGCAAGGGCTGCTCCGGTCAGGAAGGGCCACGCCGTGATGAAGGCGCCGGAGACTATGTCTCCGCGGGCGTGCGCGTCCCTGCCAATGGCAGCGAACACAAGAATCAACAGAACGTCCGCGATGGCTATGGGTATCCACAGTCGTGATGGTGAAGGCATGCATCTGACACTATCGGGGGTGTCACCCCGACGCGAAGTCGCTTTCGCATGAGTGGAGCGTTGTGTGTGGCGGCTCACAGTACTAGCGTCTGTCTGGGGAGCAGGGCTTCCCCCGATCGCTGAGGAGTGCTTCATGCAGAGGATTTCCACCTGTTTATGGTTCGACGGCCAGGCGGCCGAGGCAGCAGAGTTCTACACATCGATTTTTGATAAATCCTCCATAGGACAAATTATGCCCGGGCCTGATGGCCAAGCACTGACCGTTGAATTCGAGATCGATGGCCGGCCGTTCATGGGCCTCAATGGTGGACCGGCCCACAAGTTCAATGAGGCCGTCTCCCTGATGGTGAACTGCGGTTCCCAGGATGAGGTGGACCGTTACTGGGAGGCTCTCCTCGCCGGGGGTGAGGAGAGCATGTGCGGGTGGCTGAGGGACAAGTTTGGGTTGTCGTGGCAGATTGTCCCCACAGCCATGTCTGCCCTTTTGGGTGGCCCGGATCCCGACGGGTCACGGCGAGCCATGGAGGCCATGATGCAGATGCGGAAACTGGACATCAACGTTCTTCAAAGGGCGTACGACGGCGGCTGATGACTTCAGGAGCAGGCGCCAACTGCCGCTGTTGGCCCGGCCCCTCAGTGACGAACGCAACACAGCGACGAACCAAACACCATCCAGAAGGAGACCGACCAATGACCACCCGCCTCAATCCGTACATCTCATTTCGGGACAATGCCCGCGATGCCATGACCTTTTATGAATCTGTTTTTGGCGGTGACCTGAACATCAGCACTTTCGGCGACTACCAGGCGGGCGAGGATCAGGCGGAGGCCGGGAAGGTCATGCATGCCATGCTGGAAACGCCGGGTGGATTGACGCTCATGGCTGCTGACACCCCCAACGGCATGCCGTACAACCCCGGCGATAACGTTTCTGTCTCTCTCAGCGGCGAAGCCGCGGACGAGAGTGAACTCCGTGGCTACTGGGACAAGCTGGTGGACGGCGGTACCGTTACCGTACCGCTTGAAACGGCACCTTGGGGCGATACCTTCGGAATGTGCGTTGACAGGTTCGGCATTGCGTGGCTCGTGAACATCGCCGGCGCGCAACAAGGGGAGCAGCCCTCGGAATAGCGCCACAAGATGTTGATGAATGCCCCGCTCCTTCAGCGGGGGTGGGGCATTCGCTGGTTAAGTCAGCTCGTCCGCTTGCCGCTGGGATCAAGCCGATGACCCATGTGTTTCGGGGTGCGCAGGACTATGGATCGATCCATGATCTCGGCAAAAGGCAGTCTCTCGCCCAGTTGCCGCTCCAGCACCGTCATGTCCTCGACCCGGCGCAGCCATACGGACATGATGATGGAGTACATGCCTCCAGTGGTCGTGACCAGGCGGACCTCCTCCAGGCCCGACAATCTCCGCGCCACCACTTCCACCTTGGTGGCCGGTACCCGCATGAAGTACCAGACGCACACCGGCCACGGCGTGTAGGACCGGGCAACCTCCAGCCGCAAAACCAGGCGCTCCTCGGCGATCACCGTGGACACGGCGTTCCTTGCTTTCGCCGGACTGATGTCCAGCACCCCGGAAATCTTCGCTATCGAGGCCCGGCCATCCGCCCTGAGCAGAGAGGCAAGGTGTTTCTCGTGCTCGGCGGTTATACCGCGGCCCGTCGACGCGGGCTGCGGCAGGTTGCGCTCCAGCAGCCGTGCTTCGTCACCTTGAAGTGACCGCAGCCGCCACTGTTTTGCGTCGGTCAACAGTTTGATGGACCGGTGCGTGCGCGTGCTCCGAATTCCTTCCACGGTGCAAAGCCGCTCAAGAAGGAAGTGGCCCAAGTCAGCCTCTGTGCGGCACAAGACGGTGACCACCAGATCCCTGCCACCTGCCGTCTGGTCGATGGACAAGACTTCCTGGTCACCAGCAAGTTCTTCAGTCGCTCTAAGGATGCTTGCCGGTGCGCAGTCGATTTCCACGATGGCTCCGGAATATCTGGTCCCCGTGCCCTGATAGGACGTGACCCACGCCAAGCCGGCCTCTCTCAGAACTTTCCATCGCCGGGCAAGAGTCACGGCGTCGGCGCCGACAATAGGCGCCAGCGCAGCCCATGGTGCCCGGGGGCGTATCTGGAGGGCATGGAGCAGGCGAAGGTCCCGCTCGTCAAGGTCGTAATCCTGCATGGATCCCTTACTTCTATTCACAAACCTGCATTGTGAGCGTATTCAATCATTGACTGCCTAGTTTTTGGGGCGCCCCACACCCAATTTCGAAAGGCAGAAATGTCGCATCAATCCACAACACCGGCAGTCCAACCCCCCACATCGGGTGTTGGGACCCCCGCCGGGCGGAGTGGGCGGTTAAAGGCGACAGCAGCGAAGCCACACCGCGGTGATCCGAATGATGTCCTGTTGGTTGACCTGGTTCGCCAGGGGGACCTGGCGGCCTTCAGTGAGCTGTACCGAAGCCATTTAACGGTGGCGGGCTACGTAGCGCGTGCTGAAATGGACAACTCCAGCGACGCGGAAGATGTGGTCGCGGAGGCTTTCGCCTCGGTGTTGGAGGCCTTACTGGCAGGCAAGGGGCCCCGGGAGTCCTTTCAGGCGTATCTGACCACCACCGTCCGGCGGATGGCGCATCGCAGGAACATCCGAAGCCGACGGACTGCCACCTTGGGCTATGGCAGCGTTATGGATGCTCTGGTCCTCGATGAAAACTCAACGATCAAGGCCTTTGAGGCAACGATATTGATGCGTGCCTTCCGTTCGTTGCCGGTGCGGTGGCAGGCCGTGCTGTGGTGTGTCGAAGTTGAGGGTCTGAAGCCGGCGGCCACAGGGCGTGTCATGGAACTGAGCCCTAACGGGGTTTCCTCATTGCTTATCAGGGCGAGGGAGGGCCTGCGTCAGGCATACCTCCAGGAACATGTGGGCCGGACGCCCGACAGTCCGTGCACTGACTTCTCCCGGCATTTCGGCAAGTTCGTTCGAGACGCAGTGCGGAAGGCTGCGCGGCAACGCATTGCCCACCATCTGGCCGGCTGCCCCCGTTGTGCCGACGTGGTTGCTTACCTCAAAGAGATCGATGAAGCCATGACTGAGCGGCCCAGAAGCGATGCTGCGTCGGTGACCTGAGGCAGGGGACTGACCGGTACCTTGCACGCATTCAACCCAGTTTGTTAGTATGTCAGGACAAACTATTGAAGGGTTCGATATGCCACTGGTTCGAATTGATGTTATCGCTGGCAGGAGCCCGGAAGTTCTGGGCGGTATCAGCCGAAGCATCCATGATGCGATTCTTGCTGAGTACGGTATCCCTGAGCGCGACTACTTCCATATCGTTACGGAGCATGCCGCGGGCCAGATTTTCGCCCAGGACGCCGGGCTGGGTTTTGAGCGGACGTCGAACGTCGTCATGATTCAGATCTTCACCCAGGGAGGGCGGAGCCAGGAGGCGAAGCAGTCCCTTTATGCCGCGATTGCCGCCCGGCTGGGTGAGGTCGGGATCGCTGGCGAGGATGTGTTCCTTGGGTATGTGGAGAACACTGCAAGCGACTGGTCTTTTGGCTTTGGCCGCGCCCAGTATGTGACGGGCGAATTGTCGGTTCCCCGAAAGTAGCCCCTGCCGCCACTCTCAGCGGCGTCGCGCCCAAACCCCGCGGCGCGCGTCTTCCCGAAAGCCTTTCATGGCGACTAGGTTTCGTTGTAAATATGTCAGTACAAACCTTTGACAGGACATTGATTCTGGTGCAGAGTAGTCATGTGGCCCCGCTCACTGAGGGGTGGCAAGGCATTGGGGCCCAGCGCTCAAAGGTTCAGAGTTCACAAGAGAAAGGTCAACGATCATCGTGACCCACGAACTGCTTACGATCGGGCGCATCAGCGTTGATATCTACCCGAACGACATTGGGGTGGACCTGGAGGACGTGACGTCGTTCGGCAAATACCTTGGAGGTTCGCCCTCCAACGTGGCCGTTTCTGCCGCTCGTCATGGTCGCCGCACGGGAATCATTACCCGCACCGGGGACGACGCGTTCGGCAACTACCTCCACCGGGAACTGCGCAAGTTCAACGTGGACGATTCTTTTGTCTCCCCGGTCAAGGAGTACCCCACGGCCGTGACTTTCTGCGCGATCAAGCCGCCGGAAGACTTCCCCCTGTACTTTTATGGTCGTTTTCCCACCGCCCCGGATCTGCAGATCAGGGCTGAAGACCTCGATCTTGTGGCCATCCGTGACGCAGGGATCTTCTGGTCCACGGTCACCGGCCTTTGCCAGGAACCGAGCCGCAGCGCCCACATCAAAGCGCACGAAGCCCGTCCCCGTATCGAACTCAAGGATGGCCAATTCACCATCCTGGATCTGGACTACCGTCCTATGTTTTGGGCTTCCGAAGAGGAGGCGCGTGGGGAGATTGCGAAAGTTCTCCCGCACGTGACTGTGGCGATCGGCAACGACAAGGAATGCGCTGTCGCTGTGGGGGAGGGAACTCCTGATGAGCAGGCGGACCGCCTGCTGGCTGCCGGCGTCGAAATTGCTGTCGTGAAGCTCGGGCCCGAAGGTGTCATGGCCAAGACCCGTACCGAACGCGTGGTTTCCGCCCCGGTCCCCGTGGAAACCGTCAATGGCCTGGGTGCCGGCGATTCCTTCGGCGGCGCTTTCTGTCACGGTTTGTTGTCGGGGTGGCCGCTTTCCGAGGTGCTGGACTACGCCAACGCCTCCGGTGCGATCGTCGCTTCCCGCCTATCCTGCGCCGATGCAATGCCGACGCCGGATGAGGTCACCTCGCTGCTGGCAGAGCGTGGCAGGCCTGTGCCCGGTGCTGCACTTACGGCGTCCACCCTTGCTGAAGGAGCAGTGCGATGAGCCTGAATGATGACCCCCGCCGGTATGAGCACTTGAGCCGGGTCCGGTTGGAAGATCCGGAGGCGGTAGCACGGGCAGCCGCCACCCGGCGCAGGCATCCAGGACTGAAGCACGGTACGCAGAACTTTATCGTTGCAGCGGACCACCCGGCCCGCGGCGCACTGTCCGTTGGTTCGCAGCCGATGGCCATGGCTGATCGCAGAGACCTTCTGGATCGTTTGCAGATTGCTTTGTCGAATCCGGCCGTTGACGGCATTCTGGCCTCGCCGGACATCATGGATGACCTCCTGCTCCTGGGTGCCCTCGAAGGCAAGCTCGTCTTCGGTTCCATGAACCGCGGCGGCCTGGCCGGACTGGTCAATGAATTCGACGACCGCTTCACCGGACACACCGCGGCCGCCTTGGATGCGCTCGGTGCGGACGGCGGAAAAATGCTGACGCGCATCTGCTTGGGCGATCCGGACACCGTGGCCACCCTGGAGTCAACGGCCAAGGCCATCGACTCCTTGGCTGAACGCAAACTCATTGCCATGGTGGAGCCCTTCCTCTCGGTGCGTGACTCGCATGGCAAAGTGCGCAACGACCTCCGCGCGGACGCGGTTATCAAATCGGTTGGCATCGCCGAAGGCTTGGGTTCGACCAGCGCTTATACCTGGATGAAACTGCCTGTGGTGGAAGAGATGGAACGTGTCATGGCCTCCACCACGCTTCCCACCGTATTGCTGGGCGGAGACCCTGCCGGGACGCAGGACGAGATCTTCGCCAGCTGGCAGGCAGCCCTGGCACTGCCCGGCGTTCAGGGACTCACCGTTGGGCGGACACTTCTTTACCCGGCCGACGGCGACGTGGCCGGTGCCGTGGCGACGGCCGCCTCGCTGCTGAACCATACGGCGCCTACGGCGACCGTTTCAGGAGATCGAGGCTTGTCAGAACGTATTCCAGTGAAAGTATCGGAGTAGCTAGCAATGGGTACAGCAACCCGTCGGATGACCGTGGCGCAGGCCGTGGTCGAGTTCCTTTCCAAGCAGTACACCGTGGACTCCATCAATGGGGTGGAGTACCGTGAGCGGTTGATTCCGGGTACCTTCGGCATTTTCGGTCACGGCAATGTGGCCGGCGTCGGCCAGGCGCTCAAGCAATACCAGGCCGTGGACCCTACGATCATGCCGTACTACCAGGGCCGCAATGAGCAAGCCCAGGTACATCAGGCCGTTGGGTACGCCCGGCACACACGCCGTCGCCAGACGTTCGCCATCAGCACCTCCATCGGTCCGGGCTCCTCGAACCTGCTCACCGGTGCGGCCCTGGCCACCACCAACCGCTTGCCCGTGTTGCTGTTGCCAAGCGACACGTTCGCCACCCGCGCCGCTGACCCCGTGCTCCAGCAGCTGGAACTCCCGTACGCGTATGACATCACCGTCAACGATGCGTTCCGCCCGTTGTCCAGGTTCTTCGACCGGGTGTCCCGTCCGGAGCAGCTGTTCTCCGCGTTCCACCACGGACTGCGGGTCCTGACGGACCCGGCCGAGACCGGCGCTGTGACCATTTCGCTGCCGCAGGATGTCCAGGCCGAGGCCCTCGACGTTCCCGAAGAGTTCCTGGCCGAGCGGGAGTGGCGGATCCGCCGACCCGAGGCCGAGGACGACGACATTCGCCGCGCCGTGGAGGCCATCCGCGCCGCCAAGCGCCCGCTGATCATCGCGGGCGGTGGCGTCCTCTACGCCTACGCCAACGACGAGCTCGCCAGGTTCGCTGAGCTGACAGGCATCCCGGTAGGCAACACGCAGGCAGGCGTCGGCGTCCTGCCGTGGGACCACAAGTTCTCCCTCGGTGCCGTCGGTTCAACCGGTACGACGGCGGCCAACGCCATCGCTGCGGAAGCGGACCTCATCATCGGGATCGGCACGCGGTACGAGGACTTCACCACCGCGTCCCGCACGGCGTTCCAGAACCCCGACGTGCGCTTCGTGAACATCAACGTCGCCCCTATCGATGCTTACAAGCACGGCACCACACTGCCGATCGTCGCCGACGCCCGCAAGGCACTGGTGAAGCTCAACCAGGCGCTGGGCGATTACCGCGTCGGCGCTGACCTCGAACAGAAGGTCGAAGCCGAGAAGAAGCGCTGGAACGCGATCGTAAACGAGGCTTTCGAGACCCGCTACACTCCGCTGCCGGCCCAGAACGAGATCATCGGCGCGACCAACAAGGCCATGGATGACCAGGATGTGGTGATCTGCGCCGCGGGATCGCTCCCCGGTGACCTGCACAAGATGTGGCGCGTCCGCGACCCCTTCGGATACCACGTGGAATACGCCTACTCCTGCATGGGCTACGAAATCCCCGGCGGCCTGGGCGTCAAGCGCGCAGCCCTGGCCGAAGCCGCCGGTGGCGGCGTCGACAGGGATGTCGTTGTCATGGTGGGGGACGGCTCCTACCTGATGATGCACACCGAACTGGTCACCGCCGTCGCCGAACGCATCAAGCTGATTGTGGTCCTCATCCAGAATCACGGCTACGCCTCCATCGGTTCGCTCTCCGAATCCCTCGGTTCGCAGCGCTTCGGCACGCAGTACCGTGTGCTGGACAAGGAGCAGCACAGCTTCGACGCCGGCGAGAACCTTCCCATCGACCTCGCCACCAACGCCGAATCCCTCGGTGCGAGAGTCATCCGGATCGAACCGGGGGAGCACGTCATCGAAGCCCTCGGCGCTGCCATCAAGGAAGCCAAAGCCGCTCCGGAAACCGGGCCGATCGTCATCCACGTCGAGTCCGATCCTCTGCTGGACGCACCGAGCTCCGAGGCCTGGTGGGACGTTCCCGTCTCGCAGGTCTCCGACCTCGAATCCACCCAGCAGGCATACAAGACGTATACCGACCATAAGAACCGCCAGCGCAAACTGCTCGGCTAGAAACCCAAAGACCAAAAAGGAAGTCCGCACATGTCGACGACGACCACACTGACCACCATTCACCACTTCATCAACGGTGCTGAAACCACCGGCGAGGGCCACCGCACCCAGCCCGTGTACAACCCCGCCACCGGCCAGGTTTCGGCTGAACTTCGCCTGGCCAATGAGGCTGACCTGAACACCACCGTCGCTGCCGCGAAGGAGGCGGCCGTGTCCTGGGGTGATTTTTCCCTGGCCAAGCGCACTGCGGTGTTGTTCAAGTTCCGTGAGCTCGTCGCAGCTCACGTGGATGACCTCGCCGAGCTGATCACCGCCGAGCACGGCAAGGTCCTCTCCGACGCCAAGGGCGAGATCGGCCGCGGCCTGGAAGTCATCGAGTTCGCCTGCGGAATCCCGCAGCTGCTCAAGGGCGACTACTCCGACCAGGTGTCCACCGGCATCGATGTCTTCTCGTTCCGCGAACCCCTGGGCGTCGTGGCAGGTATCACCCCGTTCAACTTCCCGGTCATGGTGCCCCTGTGGATGGCGCCAATGGCCATCGCCACGGGCAACGCCTTCATCCTTAAGCCCTCCGAGCGTGACCCGTCCGCGCCGATGCTCCTGGCCAAGCTCTGGAAGCAGGCCGGCCTGCCCGACGGCGTGTTCCAAGTCCTGCACGGCGGCAAGGAAACCGTCGACGGGCTCCTGACCCACCCCGACGTGGACGGCATCTCCTTCGTCGGGTCCACCCCGATCGCCCAGTACGTCCACGAGACCGCCACCAAGCACGGCAAACGCGTCCAAGCCCTGGGCGGGGCAAAGAACCACGCCATCGTGATGCCCGACGCCGACCTGGACAACGCAGCAGACCACCTCGCTGCTGCCGCTTTCGGCTCTGCGGGAGAGCGCTGCATGGCCATCTCCGTCGCCGTTGCCGTGGGGGACGCTGCGGACCTGATCGTGAAGAAGGTTCAAGAACGCGCCTTGGCTGTGACGGTCAAGAACGGCACCGAACCCGACGCCGAAATGGGTCCGGTCATCACCCCGGCCTCCAAGGAACGGATCGTCAAGATCGTCACGGAAGCTGAAACCGCCGGCGCGGCCATGGTGGTTGACGGCCGCGACCTCGTGGTCCCCGGCCACGAGGACGGCTTCTGGGTAGGCCCCACGGTGATCGACCACGTCAAGACCGAAATGACCGCCTACACCGAAGAAATCTTCGGCCCCGTCCTGGTCGTCGTCCGCGTCGCCGACCTCGAAGAAGGCATCGCGTTGATCAACTCCAACCCCTACGGCAACGGCACCGCGATCTTCACCTCCTCAGGTGCCGCGGCACGGAAGTTCCAGCGCTCGGTCACTGTGGGCATGGTCGGCATCAATGTGCCCCTGCCCGTCCCGGTGGCGTACCACTCCTTCGGCGGCTGGAAGAACTCCCTCTTCGGCGACAAGCACATCTATGGCCCCGAGGGCGTCTCCTTCTACACCCGCGGCAAAGTCATCACCTCACGCTGGCCCGAACCCACCCACGCCTCCGGCGCCTCCTACAACTTCCCCTCCAACTAAATCCGTCCCCACCGCCGCAAAGGAAGACAACGCCGTCATGACTGATGTCGAGAACAAGCTGATCATCGGCACCGCCCCCGATTCCTGGGGCGTCTGGTTCGCAGATGACCCCCAGCAGACCCCATGGGAGCGATTCCTGGATGAAGTAGCGGAGTCCGGCTACAAGTGGATTGAACTGGGGCCGTATGGCTACTTGCCCAATGACCCCACCCGGCTGGCTGAGGAACTGAAGCAGCGCGACCTCAAAGTCACGGCGGGTACGGTATTCACGGCGTTCCACCGCGGTGCGAGGCAGTACGACGAAGCGTGGGAGCCGGCCCGCAAGGTGGCCGAACTCACTGCTGCCATGGGCGGTGAACACATCGTGGTCATCCCCGCGATGTGGCGCGACGATGTTACTGGCGAAGCTGTGGAGAACGGCGAACTCACGGACGAGCAATGGGCTGACCTGTTCGCAGGCCACAACCGCATGGGCAAGGTCCTCTTGGAGGACTTCGGGCTGCACCAACAGTTCCACTCGCACGCGGACTCCCACGTTGGTGCCCAGCAGGACATCGAGACCCTTCTTGCTGCCACGGATCCGCGGTACCTGAACCTCTGCCTGGACACTGGGCACGCGGAGTACTGCGGCGCGTCCAGCCTGGAACTCATCAAGAACCACCCGGACCGCATCGGATACCTGCATTTGAAACAGATCAATCCTGAGGTCCTGGCCGAGGTCAACGAAAAGAACATGACCTGGGCAGCCGCCAACCTGGCCGGTGTCATGACAGAGCCGCCGAACGGCCTCCCTGATTTGCGCGCCGTCATCGAAGCCGTCGAAGCCCTCGACCGGCCGGTCTTCGGCATCGTGGAACAAGACATGTACCCGGTAGCCTTCGACGTACCCATGCCGATCGCCAAGCGAACCCGCAATTATTTGCTGTCCTGCGGATCCCGTACCAGGGTCCAGTAACACTGCCAGCAACAGCCATCCAGAAGAACTTCACGAAGGACAAAAACAGTGACCAAGATTCTCCGCGTTGCCGTCGTCGGTGCGGGCCGCATGGGTGCGGACCACATCAAGCGCCTCAGCACCCGCATCCACGGGGCTGAAGTTGCCGCCGTCGTCGATGTTGACCTTGCCCGGGCGCAAGCCGCCATCGAGGGCATCGATGGCGCCGTCGCGTCGTCCAGTGCCGACGAGGCGCTGAACAACGGCGACGTGAACGCCGTCCTGATCGCGACCCCCGGCTTCCTCCACGAGGAAATCCTGTACAAGGCCCTGGAGAAAGACTTCCCGATTCTCTGCGAGAAGCCCCTGACACCGGACGCCGAAAGTGCGTGGAAGGTTGTCCAGGCTGAGCAGGCCTTGGGCCACAAACGCATCCAGGTGGGTTTCATGCGCCGCTTCGATGCCGAGTACTCGGCACTGGGTGCCATCATCCGCAACAGCGAATTGGGGGAGTTGTTGATGCTGCACCACCAGCACCGCAACCCGAGCACACCTGCGGGCTTCACCAACGAGATGCTGATCAACGACTCCGTAGTCCACGAGTTCGACGCGATCCGTTACTTCACTGGTGAGGAAATCACCTCCGTGCAGGTCCGTCTGGGTAAGCCCACCCGCAATGCACCGAACGGCCAGCACGACCCCCAGCATGTGCTGCTTGAAACCGAGACCGGGGTGTTGGCCGACGTCGAAATCTATGTCAACGCAAAGTTCGGCTACCAGGTGGCCACCCAGGCGTCCTTCGAAGACGGGATCGTCAGCATCGGTGGCGACAACGGCCCCTACGTTCAAAGCGCGGGCAAGTGGGGCGGCAACGTCACGCCCGGCTTTGAGGACCGGTTTGGAGCAGCGTACGACGTCGAGGTGCAGGCTTGGGTGGACGCCGCCCTTCGCGGCGACATCGGCGGTCCGACCGCCTGGGACGGTTATGCCACCGCTGCCTGCTGTGAGGCAGGCGTCGAAGCCCAGAAGTCCGGCGAAAAGGTCAAAGTCCAGCTGAACACCAAACCGGATCTTTACAAGTAGGGGATGAGCCATGAAGATCGCACTTGATCCCACGCCGTTCCACCATAGCCATAGCTTGTTGGAGTTCCCCCGGGTAGCTGCAGACCTTGGCTACAAGTACCTGCAGATGACACCGCACGCGGACCTCATCCCGTTCTTCAACCACCCCAAGGCGGATGACGAACTGGTGGCCAAGCTGAAAGCAGCGTGTAAGGACGCCGGCGTCGAAATCGCCTCTGTCCTGCCCGTTTTTCGCTGGTCGGGGCCGGACGAGGATGCCCGGGAGGCAGCCGTTCGCTATTGGAAGCGTGCCATCCAGATCGCGGTTGACTTGGGCGTCCAGACCATGAATACCGAGTTCAGCGGCCGTCCGGAGAAGGCCGAGGAATCAGAGCGCGCGTTCTACCGCTCCATGGAAGAGTTGTTGCCGATCATTGAACGCGAAGACATGGACGTGCTCATAGATCCGCACCCTGATGACTTCGTGGAAGACGGGCTGGCGGCCCTGCGCGTCATCCGGGGCGTCAACTCGCCGAACATCGGGATGGTTTACGTTGCTTCGCACAGTTTCCACATGGGAAACAAGCCGTTGGAGATCATGCGGGCGGCAGGGGACAAGCTTCGCCTGGTGCACGTCTCCGACACCATGAACCACCACGCCTCCCACGGCCTCCGCTACATCACCAACCCGCCCGGCAATGCCGTCCGTGTCCACCAGCACCTCAAGATCGGCGATGGTGACGTGAACTGGGAGGAGTTCTTTGGTGGTCTGAAGGAGATCGGATTCCTGGACAAGGAGAACACCGTGATGGTCTCGTCAGTCTTCGCCGAGGATGAGAACGCGGAAGATGTTTCCCGCTACCAGCTCAAGACAATGGTGGACTATGTTGCCCGGACAAACTAAGGGGCGGTAGCGAGAAAAGGAAACCATGACCAAGTCTTCTTCCATCGAGACCGAAACTGGTCGGCCAGCTGTCCCTCCCACCTTTCCCGGGAAGACCAGCAAGCCGTCTGATCCAAAGAAATTCCTCCGCAAGGTAGCGCTGTTCTCCACGTTCGGCGGACTGCTGTTCGGCTATGACACCGGCGTGATCAATGGTGCCTTACCGTTCATGCAGAAGGACCTCGGCCTGACTCCGCTGACCGAGGGTCTTGTCACCTCAACGCTGCTGTTCGGCGCAGCATTCGGGGCGATCAGCGCCGGACGGCTGTCTGACCGGTTTGGACGGCGCAAGACGATCATGGGCCTGGCCCTGATCTTCGCCTTTGCCACCGTGGGTTGCTCCCTGGCGCCAAGCACGGAGCTCCTGGTCCTTGCCCGTACAGTCCTGGGTCTCGCCGTCGGCGGTGCCTCGGTCATCGTTCCCGTATATCTGGCCGAGATGTCGCCGGCTGCCCAGCGCGGCAGGATCGTCACGCAGAACGAACTCATGATCGTCACCGGCCAGTTCCTGGCCTTTACCTCCAATGCGGTGCTGGGAAACCTGTTCCCTGAAGAGATGCACGTGTGGCGCTGGATGCTGGTGATTGCCACGCTTCCCGCCGTGATTCTGTGGTTCGGCATGCTCGTCCTGCCGGAGAGCCCACGCTGGCTGGCGTCAGCCGGTCGATTCGGCGAAGTCCTGGAAGTGCTGCGCTCCACACGGAGTGCAGGGGATGTCGGGGCTGAGTTTGACGAAGTACGCCAAGCGGCCAGGGAGGACTATCAGTCCAAGCTCGGCACGTTCAAGGATCTCGCCGTGCCTTGGATACGCAGGATCTTCGTGGTCGGCCTTGGCATGGCCATCATCAACCAGATCAGCGGCGTCAATGCCATCATGTATTACGGGACCACCATTTTGTCCTCCTCAGGTTTCGGGGACCAAAGGGCCCTGATTGCCAACGTCCTCAACGGCATGACGTCCGTGGCAGCCGTCATCGTAGGCATGTACTTGATGACGCGGGTGCGCCGGAAACCCATGCTCATTGTGGGGTTGATTGGGACCGCGTCATCACTGACGGCCATTGCGCTCATTTCCCTTGCCTTGCCGGAGAGTACATTGCGTGGCTACCTGGTGTTGCTGTTCATGGTGACGTTCCTTGCTTCCATGCAGGGATGTATTGGAACCGTGACATGGCTGACCATGTCCGAGATCTTCCCCATGCACGTCCGTGGCATCGGCATGGGTATCTGCGTCTTTGTGTTGTGGATGATCAACTTCCTGATCGGATTCTTCTTCCCGCAGTTGGTCTCGCTGATGGGAGTCTCCGCGACATTCTTCATCTTTGTGGCGCTGCAGCTGTGTGCCATTGTGTGGGTCAAGCGCACTGTTCCGGAGACCAAAGGCAAGTCTCTTGAGGAACTGGAGCACCTTTTCAAAGAGAAGGCCGGAGCCACCGGCTGACTGGCAGAATCACTTCCCTCCGAGGCTGTGCTTGTTGATAACCATGCAGAAAACGCCCGACGCCGGCAGGCATCGGGCGTTTTCTGCGCCTGGAGCAGGGCCCCTTCAGAGTGCAATGACAACATTCTCCAGCGCGCTGCGGCGGGCCGCGTCCAGGACTTCGAGGGTATGGATCCCTTCAGACGCCGGAACGGGTTGGGGGCCTTCGCCCCGGATTGCCCTCGCGAACTCTGTGTAGAAGCCGGCGTAGTTTCCCTGCGCGGACGGGACAAGCCCACGCCGGCCCCTGCGGGACAGTGTTCCCCAATTCTCCTGTGCGTCGATGCCCCACGATCCGGGATCCGTTGCCGGCCTGAGTCCCTGCATCAAGGCATCGGCTTGAACATCGGATCCCGAGGCGATGTAGCTGCCCTCGCTGCCGTAGGCGCGTAGTTCCCGAGTGGTGGAGTGGTTCAGCTTACTGGCGGACACGGTGGAGACTGCTCCCGAGGCATGGGTCATGGTGACAAAGAAGCCGCAGTCCGTTCGCTCCCCGAACCGGTCAGTCCAGTCGAGGGTCGCGTGCACGTGGCCCACCGGCCCCAGCAGCCACAGCATCTGGTCCACCAAATGGCTGCCCAGGTCCCTGAGAAGTCCGCCGCTGGTACCAACTTCCAAGCTGTCTGCGTTGTCCTGGTCCATGATGGAATGCACGCGCCATAGCTCTCCCAGCTCGCCTGATGCCAACACCTTGGCGAGCGTCAGGATGTCCGAATCCCGGCGGCGGTTATGGAAAACGTTCAAGACGACGTCTGCTTGCGTTGCCGCTTCTGCCAGTTCGCGCGCGGCGTCGGCGGTAGGGGCGAATGGCTTGTCAGCCACAACATGGACGCCCGAACGAATGGCCTCCATCACCAGGTCATAGCGGGTGTGCGGTGGGGTGGTGATGGTGACGGCATCCACGCCGGCGGCGAAGAGCCCGCTAAGGCTCGCGTAGGTGGGCAGCCCCGGAAAGTCCGACTCGACAGATGCCTTGGTTGCCTCCGAACGGGCTACAACCCCCACCAGCTCGATGCCTTCGGCTGCTTCAATGAACGGAGCGTGGAAGTACTTGCCCCCTGCTCCGTATCCGACGATGCCAATGCGCATATCTTTCCTCCTGATGATGTAGTGGGTAAAAGAGAGGGGGGCGGCGCGTTGGCGCCGTCCCCTCAGAGTCGGGATGTCATACCCGACGATTCATTGTTGTTTAGGCTTGGGCAGGCTTCAAAGATGCTGAAAGAGCCGAATCTGCGTCCAGCAGGACCTGGGCTGCCACCTGCAATCCTTCGATCCGGCCGAGGGAGACGTCTTCATGCTCGATGTTGACCAGCATCTCCGGGTCCACCTCATGCAGTGCGCGGAGGAACTCTGTCCAGAACCCAGTGTCGTGTCCCCGGCCCAGGGCCACGAAGTCCCAGGCGGAGTTCTTCGGCCATTCGTTGGCCCACTCGTCCCCGCCGAGGTTGGTGCGGGTTTCGTCTGCGGAAAGCCGGCGGAAGCTGTTGTCCAATACGCCATAGAGTGCAGCATTCTCCGTGTTGACCCGGACATCCTTGGCGGCTGCCTGGAACACCAGCGGGCCGAGTTCGCGGACTACAGCGACCGGGTCCATCTGCTGCCAGAACAGGTGGGAAGCGTCCAGCTCAACCCCGACGTGCGTGGCGCCCGTGAGCTCGATCAGTTTGTAGACGTCCGCGGTGTTGAAGACGATGTTCTGCGGGTGAAGCTCCAATGCCACCTTCACCCCATGGTCCGCAGCAAGGCGGTCGGTTTCCTTCCAGAATTCCGCGGCTACCCCCCACTGATAGTCCAGCACGTCCAGTGCTGCGGAATTCCAAGCATTGACCACCCAGTTGACCGTGGTGGCTCCGGGCTCGCCACCGGGCAGACCGGACATGGTCACCACACGGTTCTGTCCCAGGCGTTGGGCCAAGCGGATGGAGCGGCGGATGTCTTCGGCATGCTTCTCACCGATTTCGCGCTTGGGGTGCAGCGGGTTGCCGTTGCAATTCAAGCCTGCAATGGAAACGCCGGTACCCTCGAAAATTCCGAGGTAATCGTCGCGGGCGGCATCGCTCTGGAGGATCTCGTCAAAAGTTGGGACGTGCACGGCCGGCAGGAAGCCGCCGGTGTTGATCTCAATTCCCGTGAGACCCAGATCGGCAATGACCTTCAAAGCCTCCGGCAGCGGACGGTCGTGGAGAATCGCGTTGTAGACGCCGAGCTTCATAGCTGGATCTTCTTTCCGTTGTTCAGGGCCGATTCGGTGACGGCGCCGAGGAGTTCCATGTTGCGTACGCCGTCGTCGAACGTGGCGCAGCGGGGCAGTGATTCTTCATTGCTCAGACCTGCCACTTCTTCGAGGAACGCGCGGGCCTGGTAACCGAACGCGTCGTTCTGGCCGAAGCCGACCTCCGGAGCGTCCATGGCCAGTCCGCCAGTGATGTAGGGGTGGCCAGGGCCGAGGATGACCTGGCGATAGCCATTCTCGCTGCCGGACCCGTCGTTGAGGAACAGTTGGATTTCGCTGGGGCGGCGCTGGTCGAACTTTGCTGCGCCGTTTTCGCAGAAGACCTCAAACTGGAGGCTGTTGGCGTGGCCTGCGGCGACGCGAGAGACTTCGAAGCTGCCGGCGCCGTTGGCGAACTCTGCGTTGAAGGCTGCGTAGTCGTCGTTCTCGACAGCCTCGAAGGTGTCGCTGACGGCTACGTGGTCATGACCCATGACGGCGCTCAGCGGTAGGGGCCGCTTGTCGATCGCGGTGGTCAGGCGGCCGCCGCTGATGGATTTGATGTCGCCGCACAAGAATTCGGAGACATAGGTCAGGTGGCTTCCGACGTCGGCCAGCGCGCCGGAACCGGGGCCGCCCTTATAGCGCCAGCTCATGGGGGCGGACGGGCTGAAGCCGTAGTCGGTCCAGTACCGGCCGCTGAAGTGCAGGACGTTGCCAAGAACGCCGTTCTGAATGAGGTCCCGGATGTAGGCAATGCCCGGGGTGCGGCGGAAGGTGAAGCCGATTCGGGCCAGGTTTCCGCGGCCTTCGGCAGCCTGCGCAGCTTCGGCCATGGCGCGTGCGTCCTCCAACGAATCGCTGAGGGGCTTCTCGCACAACACATGCTTGCCAGCGGCCAGGAGGCCTTCAACTACCTCGCGGTGGAGTGAGTTGGCAATGACCACGCTGACTACGTCGATATCGTCGGCTTCGGCGATAGCCTGCCACGAGTAGTCATGCCGCTCGTAGCCAAAGCGGCGCGCAGCGAGCGAGCCGAATTCGGCGTTGACGTCACCAATGGAAACCAATCGGATCTGCGGCAGCACCGGGCTGTAGAGGGTAGACGCTGTCCGGTAGGCCGCCGCGTGGGCCTTACCGGCCATACCTGCGCCGATAACCGCGACACCAAGGCTGTCAGCCATGATTTCTCCTTTGAAATTCAGCCGCGGCGGGGAGGCTCAACGGCATTTTGTAGCGCTACAATTTTGTATGCTGACTTTGAGCGTAGCTATGTCTATATGTCCTGTCAATCATCGTCTGATCGACGACCACGCCCGTGGGGGGTATGCCTCATGAATCCACGCATTCCCCAGGCGCGACGACCAACTATTTACGATGTCGCAAAATCGGCCGGCGTCTCGCCGTCGCTGGTTTCGCTGGTCCTGCAGAATCCTGACCGGGTCAGTGACAAGCGCCGTGAGGCGGTCCGGAATGCGATTGCGGAGTTGGGATACCGCCCCAGTCGGGCGGCGACCACGCTGGCGAGCAACCGGACCAAAAGTATCGGGCTCGTCATCGATGACTATCGCAACCTCTGGTTCGTTGACCTGCTGCGCGGTATGGAATCCGTCCTGACGGAGCCGGGCTTCCAAGTCATGCTCGCTGACTCGCGTCCGGGTGAAAACCGCATCAAGGACGCTGCCGATGGCTTGCTTGCGATGCACGTTGATGGGTTGGTCATCGCGGCGGAACCTGGGGCAGGCGTGCTGGGCGGCGCGGTGGTTCCCACGGTCGTGGCCGGGTGGCGTCATGGCGTGCCGGCGGAGGTAAGCCTGATAACCAACGACGACGACGGTGGCGGCGCCATGGCCGCGGACCACCTTCTGCGCCTCGGGCACCGCAGCCTCGGACACCTTTCGGGATCGGGTGGTGCCGCTGCCCACAGAAGGGCAGGTTTTCAGGGGCGCGCCCGGCAGGCCGGTATGGATCTGGTGGTTGCGGGGGAGGGGGGAGGTACTTCGGAAGAGGACGGCTACGCTTCCGCGTGCTGGCTTTTGGACCATCATCCTGGCATTACGGCGATTTTCGCTGCCAACGACACTATGGCGCTGGGCGCCCTCGGCGCCATAAAGTCCCGCGGCCTGGCGGTGCCGGAGGATATTTCGTTGGTCGGTTACGACAATTCATCCTTGGCAAAGTCGCGCTTTTTGGAGCTGACGTCCGTGGATAACCGCAGCGACCTGGTGGGCATGGAGGTGGCGCGGGTTCTGCTGGATCGAATCCAGGGCCACGCCCCGGGCCCCCACAGAAAATTGATCGATCCTGCCTTGGTTGTCAGGGGAACAACGGCTGTACCGGCAGTCAGGCATTGAGGTTTGGGGCCGCCACGTCCAAACATACTAATGTCAGGACAAACTATTGACATTCGTGAGCCAAGTCACCATGATCAAACGTAGACGGTGCTCCGGAGGCTGCAAGGTGGCGGCCCGGGCCTGGGAATCAAAGGAGATTATGGTGACTGGTTTTTCGTGGCGCAAAGCAGCACTGGTAGCGGCAGTTGTGCCGATGGTGGCTTTGAGTGCTTGTTCGAGTAGCGGCGGGAGGGCTCCCGAGGCTGGCTCCGCCGGTGGGGGAGGCCAGGTGGCCACCACGGAGCGGATGAAGATTGCGTTGATCGCCCACGCACCGGCGGGTGACACTTTCTGGGACACCGTACGAAAGGGTGCTGAGGAAGCCGCGGCTAAGGACAATGTGGAGCTCCTGTACACCTCCGATCCGGAGGCCGGCCGGCAGGCGCAGCTCATTGAGCAGGCCGTGGATCAAAAGGTGGACGGCATCGCCGTAACGCTCGCCACCCCGGATGCACTGAAAGATGCCTTGAAAAAGGCAGCGGACGCCGGCATTCCGATCGTCAGCTTCAATGCCGGCGAGGCGGCCTCCGCCCAGCTTGGAGCGTTTACGCACTTCGGTTCAAATGAAAAGCTCGCCGGCGAGGCAGTGGGTACGCGCCTGGCAGAGGGAGGCTACAAGCACCCGGTATGCGTGATCCAGGCGCAAGGGCACGTAGGACTGGAAGCCCGGTGCGCAGGTGTTAAGGCGAAAGTCCCTGGGACGGAGATCCTCTACGTCAATGGAGCTGACATGACATCGGTGGAGTCTACGGCCACTGCAAAACTGCAGGCCTCCAAGGATGCCGACGTCATCATCGGTCTCGGTGCTCCCATCACCCTGACGCTGTTGAAATCAGTCAGCACGGCCGGGAGTTCGGCAAAGGTGGCGAGCTTCGATCTCAATAAGGAACTCGCCCAAAAGGTTGCCGATGGCAGCGTCCTGTTCACTGTGGACCAGCAGCCGTGGCTCCAGGGCTACGGGGCCGTGGATGCTTTGTGGCAGAACAAGCGCGGCGGCTTCAAAGTCGGTGGCGGGCAGTCAGTGCTCACCGGACCGGCCATCGTTGATCAGTCCAACGCTGCCGACGTCTTGAAGTTCGCTGAACAGGGTATCCGCTAACAGCCAGTTGGCCGGGCTGGCCCCGCGGCCGGCCCGGCAACAAGGAGAATTATTATGACCATCACTCAAAAGCTCACTCCTCCCGCCCTTGATGAGCGGGTCGCACGCCGCAGCCCATTGCAAAAGATGCTCGGGCGGCCCGAGGTTGGTGCCCTCGTCGGCGCCATCGTACTTTTTATCTTCTTTGCTTTGGTCTCCCCGACGTTCACCCAACCCAACGCCCTCGCAACCGTGCTGTATGGAAGCTCAACCATCGGAATCATGGCGGTTGGAGTCTCACTTCTGATGATCGGTGGAGAGTTCGACCTCTCCACAGGTGTCGCTGTGATCTCTTCGGCCCTGACTGCCTCGATGTTCAGCTGGTACTTCAGCACAAACGTCTGGGTCGGTGTGATCCTGGCCTTGCTGGTGTCACTGGCCATCGGTTTCATCAACGGGTGGATCCTCATGAAGACCAAACTCCCCAGCTTCATCGTCACCCTCGCAACGTTCCTGATGCTGACCGGCCTGAACCTGGGTTTGACCCGGTTGATCGGTGGCTCCGTCTCCTCACCATCCATCTCGAACATGGACGGCTTCGACACCGCACGTGGGGTCTTCGCCTCGTCGGTGAACATCGCGGGCATCGACGTCAAGATCACAGTGTTCATCTGGATCGCCCTCGTAGCGGTCGCAACCTGGGTTCTCATGCGGACCCGGGTAGGGAACTGGATCTTCGCAGTTGGAGGTGACGCGAATGCCGCCCGGGCGGTTGGTGTCCCGGTCAAGGCCACAAAGATTGGTCTGTTCATGGGCGTTGGTTTCTGCGGTTGGATCCTGGGCATGCACAACCTCTTCGCCTTCGACACGGTGCAGTCCGGCGAAGGCGTGGGCAATGAGTTTCTCTACATCATCGCCGCAGTCATCGGAGGGTGCCTTCTCACAGGTGGCTACGGTTCAGCGGTGGGTGGCGCCATCGGTGCGTTTATCTTCGGCATGGCCAACAAGGGGATTGTGTACGCACAGTGGAACCCGGACTGGTTCAAGTTCTTCCTGGGCCTGATGCTGTTGCTCGCCACCATCGTCAACCTCATCGTCAAGCGCCGCGCGGAACTCAAGTAAGGGGCAAGGAAATGAATGCCAAAGCAATCGACCAGGAGACGCTGCTTAAGAACGAGAGCGACCCCCTGACCCACACACCCGTGCACCTTCTCTCCCTGGAAGGAGTGGGCAAACATTACGGCAACATCATCGCGCTGAGCGACGTCACCATGGCCGTGGACAACGGCCGTGTGACCTGCGTACTGGGCGATAACGGCGCGGGCAAGTCAACGCTGATCAAGATCATCGCCGGCCTCCACCAGCATGACGAAGGCCTGCTCAACATCATGGGGGAGGAACGAAAGTTTGGTTCCCCCCGTGATGCCTTGGATGCCGGCATCGCAACGGTGTACCAAGACCTTGCAGTGGTTCCGTTGATGCCGATCTGGCGGAACTTCTTCCTCGGCTCGGAGATTACCAAGGGCTTCGGACCGTTCAAGAGCATGGATGTTGAACAGATGAAGGCCATCACGCTCAAGGAACTGGCCGAGATGGGCATTGACCTGCGCGATGTGGAGCAGCCCATTGGACAGCTTTCCGGCGGTGAACGCCAGTGTGTCGCGATTGCCCGTGCCGTGTACTTTGGCGCGAAAGTCCTCATTCTGGACGAACCCACGGCGGCGTTGGGCGTCAAACAGTCAGGTGTGGTGCTGCGCTACATCCTCCAGGCCCGCGACCGCGGCCTCGGCGTCATCTTCATCACCCACAACCCGCACCACGCCTTCCCCGTGGGTGATCGGTTCCTGCTGCTCAAGCGCGGCAAATCGATTGGCTACTACGACAAGAAGGACATCACCCTGGACGAGTTGACTGCTCAGATGGCCGGCGGTGCAGAGCTTGCCGAACTCGCCCACGAGCTGGAGCAGTTGGGGGGCCATGGCGACGTCGTCGAAGCGGTCAAGGCCGAGGTAGCCGACGTCGACGAAACTGTGAACGCCGGCAGCCCGAAACACGCCTGACGCGCGCAGGAGGCGGGGTGTTCCGGTGCTTGTTCCGGAGCACCCCGCGTCGCTGTGCACGCCATCCAGACGGATCTCACGTCATAAATCAGAAGGGAACACTATGCCGATCCGGGTAGGCGTCATCGGCGCCGGAATCATGGGCGCGGACCATATCAGGAACCTCTCCACCACCATCGGCGGAGCCGAAGTCACTTTTGTGGCAGATCTCGACGCCGAACGCGCCGCCGCGGCGGCGCCGGCTTCCGCACGCGTCACTACGGACCCGTCAGAACTGATCAACTCCAGTGTGGTGGACGCCGTGGTGGTTGCCTCGCACGATTCCACGCACGCCGGTTTGGTTTTGGAGTGCTTCGAGGCGATGACCCCGGTGCTGTGCGAGAAGCCGCTGGCACCGACGTTGTTGGAAAGTCTGGAAGTGGTGGCTGCCGACGCCGACATGGTTGCCGCAACGGGAAGCTCGCTTCTGTCCCTTGGTTTCATGAGGCGCTTTGACCCGGGCTACGTGGCACTCCGGAATACCGTGCAGGAGAGGTTGCAGGGGGAGCCCTTGGTGGTTCATTGCACAAGCCGCAATGCTTCCGCAGCGCCCGGAACCACCTCGGAATCCGCCATTACCAATTCGGCCATTCACGAGCTGGATATCATTCCCTGGCTCTTGGACTCGCCCATTGCGGAAGTGTCGTGGCAGGCAGGAAAAAGCACCCGAAACGCAGGAGACGGGCTGCAGGATCCATCCTTCATGACACTTCGTACCGCAGATGGAACACTCACCACGCTGGAGCTCTTCCTCAATGCCCGGTATGGCTACACCACCCGCTGCGAGGTGGTCTCCGAGCTGGGAACCACGGCGTTGCAGGATGCTTCCCTTCTCGGCATGGAACAGGACGGAACAAGACAGCGGGTCATCCCGCCTGACTGGCGCCCCCGTTTCGCCGACGCGTACCGGATCCAGTTGCAGGCCTGGATCTCCGCACTTGCCAACGGAGAGAAGCCGCCATTGGCGGGCGCGCAGGAAGGACTCAACGCTGCCCTCGTTGCGCAGGCAATGATCCAATCACTGCACAGCAACGGCGCCTCGACGAAAGTCAGCTACTCATGACGCTTGCTTTGCTTCCACAGTCCCGCGTTCCGGAATCCCGGGATGCTCCGGCCCTTCGCTGGGGCATCATGGGGCCGGGGTGGATCGCCGAACGGTTCGCAGAATCTGTCCAGGCGCATACCGGGCAGGTGATAACCGCCGTCGGATCCCGTTCGCTGAGCCGGTCGAAAGCCTTTGCGGAATTATTCAACGTACCTGCCGCCTATGGCAGTTATGAGGAACTCTCCGCCGCTCCGGACGTGGACATTGTCTACGTGTGCACGCCCCACACTGCGCATTACGCATCAGCGGTGTTGGCGATCGACGCCGGAAAGCACGTACTGATCGAAAAGCCCCTTGGGCTCAATGCCCACCAGGCGAGGGACATTGCTTCGCGGGCAGGAGCCGCGGGAGTGTTTGCCGCCGAAGCCATGTGGACCTTCTTCCTGCCGAAATTCGATGTGATCAGGCAACTCCTGGAGGCAGGAACGCTCGGTACCATCACCACCGTTGTTGCCGAGTATGGTGAGCACTTCGATCCCTCCCACCGCATCTTCAATCCCGAACTGGCCGGAGGCCCGCTTCTTGACCTCGGCACGTACCCGCTGGCACTGGTCACGGAGGTGTTGGGCAGTCCGCTCCGGCTTCATGCACTGGGGCAACCCCACGAGACAGGGGTCAACGCACAATTTTCAGCCATCATGACCTTCGACGGCGGTGCGCAGGCAACCGTGAACACCCACCTGCACAATTTCACGCCCACCGCAGCAACGATTGTAGGTACGAAGGCCACTCTGGTGATTGAAGGCCCCTTCAACATGCCTGGCCCGTTCGAGGTCAGATTCCCTGAGGGCCGCCGGCTTCGCTACGACGAAGCAGCAGGCGGACATTCTGACGGCCTGCACTACGAGGCAGCAGCCGTGGCCCGCACCATTGCCGAAGGTGGCCTGCAGGCGAGCCAAAGAAGGCTCGCGGATTCCATTCGCACACTTGAAGTCGCTGACGAGATCCGCCGCCAGCTGGGAATCGTGTTCCCTGGCGAAGGCGACGTGCCGGCTCAGCCCACCCCGATCCTGTAGCAGTACTTTCCCGGAAGGAACATCATGAAAGACATCATTCTCGGCCTGGTCGGCGTGGGACGCATCGGCGTCATGCACGCGAACAACATCACTGCGTTGAACGCAGGCCTTGGCAACAAAGGTGTCACGGTGGGGCTTCGCCTCACTGACGTGGCCGCTGACCACGCGAGGGCGGTCGCGGCGGACCTCGGCGCTGAATTTGTGCCGACGGTCGCGGACCTTATCTCCTCCGGTGTGGACGGCTTGGTCATAGCAACAGGAACAGGGACACACCCCGAGCTTATTCGGGCCGGAGTGGACGCTGGCATTCCGGTCTTTTGCGAGAAGCCGGTGGCAATGAACGTGGCTGACGCGCTTCCGGTGCTGGACTACGTCAGGGACAACAACGGCGTGGTGCAGATCGGCCATCAACGCCGGTTCGACGCGGGCTACCTTGAAGCACAACGTGCCTACCAGGCCGGGGAATTGGGGTGGATCCATTCGTTGCGGGCCGTTACCTGCGATATGACGCCGCCGCCCGTGGAGTTCCTGGCGACATCCGGCGGTCTGTTCCGCGACTGCTCGGTGCACGATTTCGACATCCTCCGCTGGCTGACAGGCCGGGAAATTGTTGAGGTGTATGCGAAGGGATCAAACAACGGTGATCCGGCCATTGGCGATGTGGGCGACGTCGACACGGCACTGGCTGTTGTCACTTTCGACGACGGCACCATGGGAACGGTCTCGGCAAGCCGCTACAACGGGGCAGGCCACGACGTCCGCCTGGAGATCCAGGGTTCCAAGAATTCAGTCATGGTGGGCCTGGACCCGAAGACCGCCATGGTTTCGGCTGAACCGGGTGTCACCTTCCCGGCAGGGAATCCGCACCAGACCTTTGCCGAGCGCTTTGACCGGGCATACCGCTCCGAAATGGCGGCATTCGTTGAGTTGATTCTGGGCGAGCGGGAGAACCCGTGTAGGCCGGAAGATGCCGTGGCTGCATCCCGGGTGGCAGACGCGGCCCAGGAATCGCTGGTCACCGGAGCACCGGTCAAGGTGGCTTTGACAGTCACGTTCTGACGAACAAAAGAGCCTCCTCCAGGATCCAACGGATTCAGGAGGAGGCTTTCTTTTTGCAGCGAAAGGCCACGGGCCGGATTAAACCCCGAACGGAAGCCGCGGGTCGATGTCCTGGCCGTCCCAGCTCTGCCGAACCCAGCCGTGGTGGGGGTCGTCGCTGATGAGCCATTCGCGGACCGGTCCGGGACCAGCCATCACGTTGAGGTAGTACATGTCATAGCCCGGAGCAGCCATGGCGGGGCCATGCCAGCCGTAGGGGACCAGGACTACGTCACCTGTGCGGACTTCTGCCGAAACATCGATGGGGCGCTCATCAGAGGCATATACCCGCTGGTAGCCAATGGCATCCGCATTGGAGGGAGCACCGGAGCCGGCGGCAACCTGGGTCTCGAAATAGTAGATCTCCTCGAGATGCGTTTCTCCGTCCTTCTCCTCGTCATGCTTATGCGGGGGATAGGAGGACCAGTTGCCGGCGGGGGTGATGACCTCGCAGACAATAAAACGGTCTGCTTCCAGAGCTGCGGGCGTCCCGAAATTGTGGACTTGCCGTGAGCAATTGCCGGCCCCACGCAATTCAACCGGCGTCTCAGCAGCCATAACAAGCCGCGTTGGGTAGGAGGCTTGTGCCGGGGCGGTGGCGACGGCGACGCGGCCGCCGTCGGACGAACTGATGGTGACTGCTTTGCCTATGCCTGAATACAAGACGTCACTGGGCCCGTTGAATACGGATGGTCGTCCCGCAAGGGGGTGTTCGACGCCGTCCACCGTGACAGTGAACGATCCATTGAGGGGAACCACAATCCGTTCCTCACTGTCCGCCGGAAGTTCGACGGCGGTGCCCGCGGCGAGGGTGGCGACCTTCAGGCCCGTATGGGTCCAGCCGTCCACCACCGTTGCGGAGTCGGAGGTTCCGAGTGAAATATCCCAGTCGCCGTCGGCGGCAGTGCCCAGGGGGTAGACCCAATTGGTCATGGCAGGGGAGTCCTTTGCGTTTAGCGCTGTACGAGAGTCATTTCAAAGCTGTAGGAGTCGGCGCGGTAGACGTGATGGCCGGTTTCGACCCGTCGTCCGGTGTCGTCCACTGCGGTACGTTCCATGGTGACCAAAGCAGAGTTGACGTCGGTTTCCAGAAGGGGTGCCTGATAGTCATTGGCAATCATGGCGCCGATGCGCTGCGTGGCCAGGCGGAAGTTCACGCCACCTCTGCGCAAAATCGAGTAGAGGCCCTCTGCCGCAAGCATGGCTTCGTCCATGGTGGCGATGTCGTCGCGGACCCAGTTCTCCATCAGCGCCAATGGCTTTCCGCCCACTTTGCGCAGGCGGGTGAAGTGGTAGACCTTGGAACCGGCAGGGAGCTGCAGAGTTGCCAGAGTTGGCGCGTCAGCCTCCATATGGGAGAAGCTCAGTACTTCCGTAGTGGGTTTCTTGCCATTGTTCGTGAGGTCGTCAAACAGGCTTGAGAGCTCCAGCGGGCGGCGGACCTGGCTGGAGACCACCTGGGTTCCTACGCCCCGTTTGCGGACCAGAAGGCCGGAACGGACCAGTTCATCCATGGCTTTACGCATGGTGGGCCGGGACAAGTTGAGCTGCGCTGCGAGATCGATTTCGTTATCCAACCGGCTTCCGGGCTCCAGGAGCCCGCTGTGGATCGCGGCTTCGATGCCTTGGACAACCTGATGGTAAAGGGGTACGGGGGAGGATCGGTCGATGTTCAGACCAAGTTGATTCGCCACTGAATGTTCCCCGCGTTCCCGGCTCACCTCCGCTCCGCCACTACGTACGGCGAGCCGAGTATGTCACCCTTTGTTCTTTTGATAGGACATGCCTTCGTTTTTTCGATACTAGCAGGACTGCAGCAAGGGTCAAGTGCGGCGAAGACGGCCATTTCCTGCAGCAAGGGCAGGTGCGTCATGTCCTGACGTCAGCCCAACGCCGGATGCATGGACTCGGAGTTAGGTGCGAACTGAAGGGAATGTGGCAAGCCGCGATGCGGTTGGGTGCGGGCCCTCGGGGAGGGCCTCATTCTTTTTGCTTTACATAATGTAGATTATCGGCGTTAAAGTGGGACGAGTAGAAGTAGATGAGAGAACCCGTCCCATCCTGCTTTTAGTGTT